>NZ_JBYSWF010000009.1:99123-133506 GCF_058780865.1 Pseudomonas sp. GP01-A4 | reverse complement strand
CGATAAGGTCGCGTTATATGTGGCTGCTCGCCATATTTTCGGGTAGGGCTGCCTTCCCCTCTAGACGTCGAGCTAAAGACCAAAACAATACGGCAGCCCTCAGGCATTAAAGCTTTCAAGTAAAAAAGAGAGCTCTTCTAAAATCGGCCCCCTCCATATACGGGACCTAGGCTGCGCCCATTTGCGTTTGCTTCATTTGGGTGTCGGGAAAGTTGAGGTGAAACCAGGTAAAATTCTGATCAGTCACTTCTACGCTCGCAGAACCCTGATGCAATCCCATAATTGACTGTACTATAGCTAGGCCCAGACCCGTACCACCTTCATTTCGTGCTCGGCTTTTGTCTACACGGTAGAACCGCTCGAACAAATGCACCTGGTGTTCCTTGGCGATTCCGCGCCCCGGGTTACCAACACTCAAGGTAGTTCCGTTAGCACCGCGTTGAACTTTCACGTAAACCGTCCGGCCTCTTGGGCAGTAGCGAATCGCGTTCGAGACAAGGTTCGAGATGGCTCGTTGAATCATTATCTGATTGCCACGCACCACGCCATTTCCTGTGAGCTGGAGTTGTATTTCGCCTTCTTCGGCCGTAATGCTGAAGAGGTCGCAGACCCGCTGAATTTCGTCGAGCAAACAGACATTTTCGAATTCTACCATTGACGCGGGGTGGCTGACCTGGGCTAGAAATAGCATGTCGGAAACCATTCGACTCATGCGGTCCAACTCTTCCGTGCACGACTCCAAGACTTCTCGGTACTCAGGAAGAGACCTTTCCCGGGTCAGCGCAACCTGAGCCTTACCCATGAGATTGGACAAAGGTGCACGCAGTTCGTGAGCAAGATCGTCCGAGAACTGCGATAGCTGCTGAACCCCATCATCTAGACGCATCAGCATGATATTGATTCCATCGCCGAGCTTCTTCAGTTCTGCCGGCATCCCCTTCGTTGGTAGGCGATGATCAAGGCTCTCGGTGGAAATTTTCGAGGCAATCCTCAAGAACTTGGTCAGAGGCAGTAGTCCTCTGCGCACAGTCCACCATCCAATGGCCAAGATCAGCAAGAGAATAAGAGGCGAGACCATCAGCGCCCAGGTTAGCAATGCATCGAGCAGGGCTTGGTTGGCTGACTGGTCCATGGTCATGAACACACTAACTTCGGTTCCATCGCCTAGATTCATTACTCGCGAAGCGCTAAGTAGCGGGCGACCCGTGGAGTCACGCCACTCGTGCTGTTTAACCTGCTCGGTTGGCTTGAACTTGTGCACTTCCAGGTTGACTGCCTTCGAACCTATTGAGAGCAGTGGAGTTTGCGTTTGTCCTGACTCAAAGATGCTGACGTACAGATTATTGTGCCCCATGACCAAGTCAACTAGCTGGTGCGCGTCTGGATTGACATCAGCGATACTAGTGATAGCGGATAGGTTGTGAGTCATACCCGCCATTTTCACTTCGAGGTCCATTCGGGAGTTTCTCTCGAGAGCTTGGCTCACCATCACATACCCAAAGGTGGCGAAAAGGAGGAGCAGCGCTGCGCTCATCAAACCGACTTTGAATCCCAGCTTCACAGCCAGACTGAACGGCCTCATGCGCGCTCCTCCAGAACGTACCCTATGCCTCGAAGTTTATGTATGAGCTTGGTCTCAAATGGATCATCGATCTTCGAGCGTAATCGCCGGATAGAGACGTCAATAACGTTATTATCGCAGTCAAAGTTCATGTCCCATATCAGCCAGATGCTCTGAGAGCGTGTAAGTGCTTTGCCAGCTCGACTAATGAGAAGGTGCAGGAGAGCAAATTTCTTGGTGTTGAGGTCTATGCGTGTAGATCCACGGAACACCCGATGGCGCACAGAGTCGAGCTCTACATCCGAAATTCTCAGCGCGTTTTTCTCAAAAAGCTCGTCGCCACGTCTTTGCAGCGAGCGCATGCGAGCAAGCAGCTCGGGAAACTCGAAGGGCTTGACGAGGTAGTCATCTGCGCCACCGTCCAAACCCTTGAGCTTGTCGTTGGTTCGTCCCCAGGCAGTCAGCATAATGACGCGGACCCGGCTGGTTTCTCTAATGACTTCCAAAAGGTCCAAGCCATTGATGTCAGGGAGGTTCACATCGAGAAGCAGAAACGAATAAATATTAGTATTGAATAAGTGAGCGGCATCAACACCATTGTTTGCTATATTTACGATGTACCCGCTTTCAGAAAGGCCCTGCTGAAGGTATTCTACGTTTTTGGTTTCGTCTTCCACAACTAGAACGCGCATAACTTATCTCAGGATGTGAGTAAAATAATAGTCCAATCGGCCGCCAGTGTGGTTATACGCTGATTGGTAGTACTGCTGTGTGCTTGGTGTTTAATTTCATTATTTATTTTCATGCGCATTACATTAACTCAATAATAACTGATCCTAGCGCGAATTGGCTAAATGCGCGTAAGCTTTGCAAATTTGTAATTTTTGCGCAATATTATTGATAGTTATGATAAATTGATTGTTTGGAATAATCGAGAATCTGTCAATGGTAAGGTTTTTAAGGCCAAAGCTGGCGGATGCCTTCAGTGCGCGTAGCAGGCGAATCTGCCTGAAGGCTCCTTTAATATTGGCCGCCGGTCAACTCGATTAGTCGTTAAATTTAGAGGTGGCAGTAATGCATATTTAAAAGCGCGTATAGTCTTGGGGAACGCATCTTAAGTCGATTTTTCTTAGGGCTTCTGCCTGCAAATACAACAATTAGCGTCATCAAAAAAACGACTAGTGTGAAGGCTTCGGAGCATTATCATGAAAGGCTGCTTGCTCCATTTGAATCGTGCAGTGATGAATTTCGAACGATTTACTCACCGCGTCAATGACTGATGCGAGAATAACATCTCGATTTAATGAATCTCGCACGACTACGTGCGACGTCAGGATATTGCGGCCACTACTTAGAGCCCAAACATGCAGATCATGGACCTCCATGACCCCATCTACTCCAAGTATCAGGGACTCTATTTCCGCAATATTGAGATTGTCGGGTACCCCTTCCATAAGTACCCCCCAAGCTTTCGCGCAACAACTGCCAAGTACGTGGAAACACCCATATACCGATTGCTACGGCGACAATCGTATCGACCCAGCTCCAACCTGTAAATCGGATGACAAGTGCCGCTATGATCACGCCCAATGAACCAAGCATGTCGCTCCAGACTTCAAGATAGGCTCCCTTGAGATTCAGACTTTCACTGCTGGCAGAGGAGAGCAGACGCATCGATATCAGGTTCACAAAAAGACCCCCAATTGCGATCCACATCATCGCACCGGTAGCAATCTCCGACGGTACTAGCAAGCGCTGATACGCCTCGTACAAAATGTAGGCAGCGACCATAAAGAGTAATAAGGCATTGAACGTTGAGGCTAGGATCTCTATGCGAGCATATCCAAAAGTCCGTTTCTGGTCCGCTGGCCGCTTGGCTATTTGGAGAGCAATCAGTGAAATTGCCAGAGCAGCAGTATCTGTGAGCATATGTGATGCATCAGACAGCAGGGCTAGGCTGCCGGTAACGCATGCTCCGATAACCTCCGCAATCATAAAAATACCAGTCAGGGCAAGCGCCATGAGTAGTTTTTTCTGGTGTCCTTCACGTAGAGCGGCACCGCCATGAGCGTGATTGGATCCCACATGCTTCTCCTTGCCTAATGTAGTGGTTGGCTTCAATCTAGATTCTCATCGCTACAAACAAAAACACAAATATGGATCCTACCTTTCAGAACGGCTAATAAAACTCATTTAAACTAATTGTAGTTTAGGATGAAAGTATGTTGTTGGTATGCGATTTTTTGCAGACCTGCGTCTCCTCTAGCCGGCGATACGGTGCTAGTCAACAGCCTACTTTGACACGGCTCAAAAAAAGAAGGTTCCGCTGGGATTGTGTCAGAATTGTAATTCTGCTGTAGCTATCTCGTTATCCGTCGTCAAAAATAATACGGCTAGCTAAAAATTTACGCTACGTAGCGGTGTCGCTAAGCACAGACACGAAATTACCTCAAACTCCTCGCAACGCTGCTGAGTAACATAATTACCTAGTTTTTTAACGCCGGCCGCGGTCAATATTTTCATCGCAAATTCTGATTCCTTAATCACTGAACTATCTCGTAAGGAAGAAACCGCGGGTTTTGAAATGATGCTCGGCGATACGGAGCTCGAGAGTGCCGTTCGATGTGAGGGGTTAGGTCGATGACACCGTTGAGATGCGGAACGGACTGAGGCTTAACCATTAACACCGATTGTCGAAAGTGGTCGTCGCTACCGACCCAAAAGGGGCGAATGGCGGTAATTTGGATGCCGCTAGACGCTGGCATCGTGTGCCGATTACCGACAGCGTAACCTTTCATTCTTGAAGAGTCGTATTTACCTGAGTCAAGCGACATGCGTGCTCACCCCAGATCGCAGCGGCTTTGCGACACGCTTGATTCATTCGCACACCTAGCCAGGTAGCAACTTGAATATTGGTTGTGGGTGAGGAGGTTATTGAAGTGAAAATCGGAGTTAGCGGCGCCGGCAATATTGGGGCTACCCTTGCCCGCAAGCTCGTCGCGTGCGGCCATGAAGTTAAGCTGGCAAATTCGAAAGGCCCCGAAAGCCTTCAAAACCTGGTCAGTGAAATCGGCGCACACGCTGTGACCAAGGAAGAGGCAGTGTCCGAGGTAGGCGTTGTGATCCTCTCGATACCCTTCCCAAAATATCCAGATCTCAAACAGACGTTAAAGAATGTCCCCGAGAAAGTCGTTGTCATTGACACGTCCAATTACTATCCGGGACGCGACGGGGCAATCATAGAAGTTGACGACGGCAAGCCCGTGAACGTTTGGGTAAGCGAGCAGTTTAGCCGCCCGGTCATTAAGGCTTGGAACGCCGTCCTTGCAGCGACTCTTGCCGACAATCGGCAACCAACTGGATCTTCGACACGCATTGGCTTACATGTAGCAGGGGATGACACTCATGCAGAGGCCGTCGCGCAGGATCTCGTTGAGGATACGGGCTTTATCGCGCTTGCCGCTGGTAGCCTTGAAGATTCGTGGCGTCAGCAACCAGGAACACCAGCCTACTGCACCGAGCTAACATTGCCGGAGCTGAAGATGGCGCTGGAGGCGGCAGACAAGGTACGGGCACCTCAAAACCGAGACGCACTTATCGCAAAATTTATGGTTCCCGGCAGTCAGTTTACATATGAGCAAATTGTTGCCACAAATCGCGCTAGGACGGCCTGACTACCGGATTAGGCGGGATTCTTTGCTAGAATTTCGCCTAATTGATCTAGTCGCTAAACTCATCTCTTTACGTAAACAGGGCACTGCAGACGCGTGCCTAACTCAGCGTCTGGATGAGGCCGCGAATTTCCTAACCTGTCCTGTATCGCGGCCTAGGCCACGTCACGTTGTTCAAGCATCCGCTCAATCTCAGCGCCAGCTAAAGCGTCGCAAGCGTGCGGCGTGGTCTACTACCGATCTCAACTATTAAGGCGTTGGCGTCAGGAAGGCGTGTTTACCGGACGCTTACCTTCAAGGAATTCCGGGCAACACAGAAACAAGAACGCCGATTTGATTGATGATGTTCGTGCGAGCAAACACATCTAACAAACCGGCGTTCTTATGTGCGATATTATACTTTTCTTCCTTTTTGGGAGGGCTTTTCTGTCGTTAACACAAAGCCTGATGGTGATGCCCTCCAGATCGATCTGACTCCCCGCGCCAAACTAGACCGTCTCGTTTTGAAATAGTGGGCTGTGCCCAGTGAGAAAGATTTGCCCCAGGTATTTGGGGCGAAGGGCAACGGCGCCATCGGCTTGTTCTGCCGTCATTTCGAGCTCCTCTACGAAGAAGTCCCAAAGCTCCTCATTCGTCGATACCTCGTTATTGGCGAGCTGATCTTCGATGTTTTCAAGGATTTGTTGGGTCAGGTTATTGAAGATTAGATTCATGTGCTGCTCCTGTTGAGTCGAGGAGCGCCCAGGAGGGAGCCTCTCATGAATGTGCCGATTGGCTTGGCGTATCGCCGGCATCGTTAGGTATTGGAGATATTCCATACCTGCAGTTTGAAGTTGTGTAAATAGCCGAGCTCCGAGAGCCGACTGCACTGTTGGCGTAGTTGCTGACGATCAACAGTTGTGTCCAGCCTGACTGTATAGCTTAGAGGCCAGATTGTGCCGAACAACTCGGCATCTGCCTCGAGGTCGTTGGTTGCGCCGGTCGGGGTCATCCCGAACGGGGCATCCTCTTTTGATACCTGTTTATTGGTGGCCGGTAGGGCGGGCGGATTATTACGCTGCACAGGCTTGGAGAGGTTGGAAGAAGACTCTTCATCCATAGGGTCAGGCTCGTTTGGCGAGAGCCTGGCGGCGTCTTCTGGTGTCAGATTGTCGACGTCGTCGAGGCTCATGCTTTCCAGCCTTGCACGGATCTCAACGATCAGGCGGCCTGCTGTGGAGTAATACGAAGGACGGATCTCCGTTATCAGAAAGTCGCCTCGGTATTTGCCTTCATCGTACTGATCGAGGAGTGCGTCTTTGATCACGAACTCACCGATAGAGGTCGAAAGCCGTCCGACGTTGAATTCGCCATTACGGCCGCTGATGGTACGGATGGCCAGTTGGCCGGGGATGTTGATCATGGGCAGCTCCACACTGCTACGAATGAAAAAAGCCCGACAGGTGTCGGGCTTTGGGCAGTGCTGTGATTGTCGAAGGATTACGGGCAAGAAGTATGAGTTTCTTCCTTGAGTGAGATGTACAGATAGAAAACGCCTGGCGGTGATTCTATACGGTCAAGTTTTAGGTCCAGCCAGACTCGATCAGTGCTATTGCCGGCAGGCAATAAACGATAGAGGCCGAAATGGATCTGTGTGCTGTCAGGTTGCAAGTGCAGTTCTCGGTAGGCCTCCAGGACAACTTCGCCCAGTCGCTCACTGACAACACTTGCATCCTGAGGGTTTTCAATATGCACCGCTTCCTGCCAGGCCCGGGGTGTTAAAACGACCGGGAGCTTGAGCAGGTCAGACGACACGAGGTTAGTGGTGCTTTGCATGTTTATCTCCAGGTGTGAGAAACCACCCGGCCCGTCCGGGAAGTGGTTTCCCGGTTAGGTATGTTTTGGTTATGTCAGGACCAGCACACGTGGCGTTGTGTCCAGAGGTTGAGGTCAAAAGCTTGTTTCGCGGCATATTCGCTGCGGTAGTATTCTTCGGACTCCCTTGATACCGGTTCAAACTCATCAGCGGTACCAATGTAATAGCCCGCAGCGCTCTTCAGTATTTGGAGGGGGTACTCGATACCGCACTCGGCGAATGCAAGTTTCCCGTATGCAAAATCCGACACAATGTATGGTTCCGGTGTTATTAGCTGCTGCTGGTCTTCTTCAGTAAAGCGTGACCAACCGCCACCATTAATGGCCGCGTTCACTCCTTCGCCCCAAGCTCGACTGAGCGCAGGAACGGTTTTGAACAGCTCGGGTACGATCGGCTGGCCGGCGCGGTACGCGTCGGCACCCAGAATATGAGCCTCGATCTCAGCCTCATATTGGGTAATCTCGTCGCCATAGATTTCCGCTTTTGCATAAGCAACGCGTATATCGAGAGATTGCGTAAATAACGTGTTCATAAAGGTGAGTCTCCAACGGACGAGAATCACCGTGCCCGGAAGGGAGGTGTTCCCTGCGGACTTTGATAATAATGAAGGCACCCGAAGGGTGCCTTTCAACAAAGTGAATCAAGATGCCGTACGCTGCTGTTTAGCGGGCGTTGGCTTGGATTGTTCCTCTGCTACTGGCTCGGATGCTTCTTCGCTTGCGAGCTGTGCTTCAGGTTCCGCTTCGCCGTCTTCAACAACTGGTTCTACTTCACGAGGCTTTGCTTCATAGACGGTTTGGCCATCCACCTTGATCCAGCCGATAAACAACAGGCGTCCCTTGAGGCTTGCTCCAGGTTGACCTTTTTTATCGCCTTTCTCGTAGGTAAATGCGTCGGTCCAGATATCACCGATGCGGAAGCTCACAAGGACCTTCTTTCCGGCTTCAACGGCTGCTTGGCTGCGACGAATCAGCTTTTCAGCTTCAGCGCCGACCACGTTGCAGTCGATATAGGAATACTCGGCATCATCCATCGAGCCGCGCAGAGCCGCAACGGTAACTGCCATGAATGGCTTACCTTTGCCGCGAGGTTTCACTTCACGGATACGGTTGAGATAACCGATACCAGTGGTGTGAAGGTCGAAGAATTTTGCTTCGTTGGATTGATTAGTGCTCATGGTGATTCTCCAGTTTCGAAATAACAGAAAGCGGAGAAACACTTCGCCCTAGGGGGAAAGTATTCCCCGCGAGGGTGGGTGGAGCTTAAGGTTGTTTAATGCATCAGCTTCATTGCAGCAATCATTACACCGACAGCTGCAGACAACATGACGCCCATGCGAATGGTGAGCTTGACTTCAAGCTGTGAAATCTCAGATTTGAACTCTGCAGCAAGAGCAGTTAAATCTGCCTTGGTAGCCAAACGTGAAAGCATGTCGGTCTCCAAAGCTTCAATAACAGCATTTGCCTTCTGTTCCGGGACGTTAATCGAAATCAACGCCTGGTAGAGAGCCAGTTCAGTTTTCATCAGACCTCCAAAAGTGAGAGGCCTGCCCTGACGGGGTAGGCCCGTCATGGGTGGGAAAGGTGCTTCCATCGACTAAGTCGACTGATCGCGCTACCGGAAGCTATGGCGATCTTGGGAGTGGATCAATGCAGAAAACCGCATCGTAGTCTTGCGGATCCAGACTACTTGGGCATGTTGCTGACGACGTCAGCGATACATGTGCAGATCATGGAAATACGATTGTCGCTTGTCAAGCCCCTACCGTGAAAACTCTGAGGAAACCTTCCCTTTGGGAAGGCTCCCTACAGAGGCGAAGGACGCAGACTTAGCAAGTTGCTGGCACCAACGAGCGTGCAGCTGGCTTCTTACGCGGTTTCCGAGCTGGCTTTTCGACCACTCGAGTGTTAGCCGCGTACCAAAGGTTCAGGTCGACACCTTTACGAGTTATTGCCGGTACATGATCCATCTCACGTACGAGACGCTCAGGTACGCAGGGCGGTGGAAGCAACGGAGCTGCTTTGGTATGGATAGCTGTGGGCGCAGCGCTGGTTTTCTTTACCGCACGCAGAAACTGTCGCGTGATGGTGCCAAGCGCGAAACCGAAGCCATAAGCAAGTTTGGACATGGTGATTCTCCTGCAGGTTGAATGCGGAGAACCCACTGACCCCGTTGGGGAAGTGATTCCCCGCGAGGTGAGTTGCATAAGGTGCTTCCATCGACGATTGTCGACCGACCGCGCTACCAGAAGCTCAGCGGTCTTGGGCGGATCTGACACGAACATCGTGTCGCAGTCTTCAAGATCCTGACTGCCTGGGCATGATGCTGACGACGTCAGCAAAGCACGTCCATATCATCGAAGGGGGGATGGTGATGTGTCAAGCGGAGAGGGATATTTCGCGGAGGGCAAAGAAGGTTCAGGTCGACAGGAGAAGCTACCGAGAGTAGCTGGGTCAACAGTCACTCTCGGATGTAGTAAGTAGCGTCTTTCAGAAAAAAATACCACCTGTGCGGGATGAAGGCGTTGTTGATCCCTGGGCTGTGATCTGAACGTCTTACTTCCAACACCTGGCCGATTATCGTGGCTGAGGCCAGCTAGCATAAGGCACGCATCCGCGCACAAAGGGAGCCCTGCGTTTCGCCGGCGGGCCACCGGCAAGGAAAAGCAGCTACCAATAGGTAGCCTGATCATCCTTTGCAAGATGATCAGGCTACCTATTGTGTGAGCTTTAAAAAGTGTGGGCCACAACACCAGTGTGGCCCTTAGACTACGGTGCTTCGAACCTCAACAGAGCCCTATGTGCCTTTGAACTCGCAATTCACGAGTTAGACGGCTGCGTGTCTGGCTTGAACAGGGAGACACAGGGAGAGCTCTGAACCAGGTCCGCACGCCCTTCCCGGAGCTATGCGTGCTTTGGGGTTGGTGATGAGGCAAGCCGCATCACCGGGCGCTACTGATGACCGCCAGTAGCCAACGGGGTGGAAACGTTGTTGTGATCATTATGTTGATAGGCCGGAGCTTATGCAACCCGGCGCCTTTCAAAGTCGGTCGACTCAGACTAATTGACTGCGACGACCGCACCTTCGGGAACAGGGGACGGAATTGCTATACCGGTCGCCCCAGTTATCTGTGAAATCAGCATTCCTGAACGCTTTAAACCAACGGTAGTTGTCTTTGTCAGGTCTACCAGCACAGAAGGCAAGCCTGACGGTGCAACCCCATCAAAATAAGTATAGGCCGTTCCTGATGAGATGTAAGAACCTACGCCCACAGGTTTCACAAACCACCCAGGTAGGTTGAGCGCAGAATCGCTCGGTACTCCGCTGAAGCCCGGGTTGGCCTGGGCATATTCGGTAGCGGCAGATCGGTACACCAGAAAGCCGCGACCCAGTGAGTCGAGGGTAGCGTAGTCGGATGTACGTTGGTCCTGATGTTGGTTCTCCATGAAAATGCTGGAGGCAATGAGCACAATCATCAAAACGAGCCATTGCATTGTCATGATATGAGCTCCATCCACAAAATGGTGGTTGTTACCACCTACGCGTCAATAACAAAACTATTTCGTGAGGATAATCAATGTTAAGCAAATTCCTACTAGGCCAAGCGCAATGACAGTCCACTTTGCGGCTCGCTTGATGCTCATTGGTTTGCGTTGTGGATTGATTAATTCCATAGTGGCGATCTTTTTTACTAAATAACGACCAGAGGCCGTTGGTTGTAACTTGTAAGTGAACTCGCCGACCTCGAATGCCTCTTTTTCTTCTAGTGCGCGACGCCATAGCACAGTTGAGCATATCCTGCTTCGGGTGCTTAGCCAGGTCTGTAATTCTCCAGCACTATACTCAACGTTATTCTCAAGCGTCTGCACTGCAATAATCCCCATAAACATACTATAAAACGTTTTTGAAATTTTATAAATGGATGCTTTATTTGAAGCAGCTCCAATAGAAAAGACCTGGCCAGGAAAGTCGAGATGTGGAGAGAAACCATCCACTTGCATTTCTGAAGATGTACCCAGTCTCACTATCCCCGATGCCAAAAGCGCCAGTTAAAGAGCATGACTTCCATGTAGTGTCGCCAAGGGAGCAGGTCACACTTCCTCTGGCAGGCGCCTGGCAGGTGCCCTGGATCAGCTGGAATTCCCACCCACCTGGTCTTTTCCATAAGCCTTGTTCGCAGGACAACGTTATTCCCGCGGCGCTTTTTGCAAGAAGGGTTCGGTCACTGCACTGTTGCCCCTCGGTAGCTATGCCTCCCAGGGACAAATATTCATTTGTCTGAATGCGATCATAGGCCGTTATCTTGCCCGTCGAGGTTATCTTTCCACCCCATAGTTCACCTCCGGTTGAAAAGTTTTTGTCGTTATAAACTTGGACCCAGTTGGGGCTATTTTGATAAATCCCGCCTCCCCATTTTTCGCTGTACCAGCCTGTGTCACCACGTGTTCTGAACCAACCACCTGTGCTGGTATCACCGGTAATGGTTGCAGTAGCGGCATTAACATTGGCTGTGGCGATAACGTTTCGAGCTGTAATGTCGGCGTTAGCTGTTATGTTGCCTGACGCTGTGATACTTCCTGCGTTGTTAATATTGTGGTTGCCCATCGTGATATCAGTATTCATCGTGTTGAATTCTGGATGATTGGGCACTGCGTTTCGATATAGATAGTCATTAGCCAACGCTCCATCCATAAGAAAAAGTGCGCTAGCTGTATGTCCTGGGCCAGGAGCTATAGCATAGTTACTTAGTGCTACCTGCCATCCACCCCGCACGCCCTGGACGATGTTCGGATTGGCAGAAGAGATGAACCCACCAGGTCCTCCGAGATTTTCAGCGATGGTTCGAATACCCATTTCAGGAATCGTCTGCCCACCTGTAGTAACCACAATCACTTCCAGTTGATTGGCGTTGGGTTTCCGGGCGAGGCCGACAATGGTCTGCCCAAAGGCGTTAGTGGGGCTATAACCTGCAGGAAGGTAGTTGGTGTTGACGAGCATCGGAACGGTTATTTGCACCGGTACGGTTGCTGCCGCGTTGGCCAGCACCACGCTGTAGTTATCCTTCAGATATTTGGCCAATGCCTCTGAAATGGTTCTCTGTTGATCAGCCGCAATTCGATAGTCCTGAGAATCCATCTGCTTGATTTGCCATGCGATCGCCAAAGTGACGACAACGGAGAAAACGGCCAATCCGATCGCCATGTCCAAGCTCAAGAACCCCCGCTGCTTGATCCTACTGGTCATTCCAGAGACTCCTTGATGATTGGTGAGCGATGTCGTGATCGAGCATCGTGATCTTTCCTGCATGGACTTTCTCTCGGATGCCCGGTCCGTCATCGCCTGTGAAAAGCAGGCTCTGCAGGGTTAATCGACGACTTCCTTCGTTGCCACTTGATAAGGACTGGTGAAGAACAGCCACCAACCCCTTGGAGAGCAGCTCTCGGGCGTTATTGAGTAACGGCTGAGCCAGGGCTGATATACGTTCAATGCCTTGAGTAACGCTGCCGGCATGACCTGTGCTGATAATGAGATGGCCATTGATCGAGGCTTGAATTACTTGTGCTGCTGTCGAGCTGTCGCGAATTTCTCCCACGAACAGGAAATCGGCTCTTGTGCGCAGCGCTAGGATCAAAGCTTCCTCGTATCCCCTCATCCGGCGAGAGACCGGAACTTGAATGCAGCGCCCACTCCCATGCCTGCCATTCAAAAATGGTTCTGGAGGATCCTCTACAGCCACACAAATGCCTCCCCAGGCCTCGAGACGTGCTTTCACCAGTGATGCAGCACTTGAGGTTTTCCCTGTGCCCATTTCCCCACAAATAAATATCAGGCCGCGTACCGTGTCGCTCATCAGCGCGTCCTGCAGATAGTCGGGCAGACCCAGCATGTCCAATGGACGGATCTGGACTGAGGATTTGCTTACGACAAACACAGGCTTGCCATTCAAATCCAGCAACTGGGTTACACGAAGGACGACGCCATCTTCAATTAGGGCGAACTCTGGATCCTGGGTTGCCTTGTGCTTTTCCTCGCACTGCGCCCGTAAGCGCTCAAGGTCTGCCCGCCATTCGGCGGGCGCTTCAACCCTTCGTGCCTGCCCAGGGAGACCTTTGGCGTCGGCAAATCCATCGCCGAGGTACAGGTCGACGAATTCAGCATCAGAGATCACGCTCACACTGAGTTCCTTAGTACGAAGTCCAAGCGATGGTATTGGCGTCCGAGGAGCAGCTGGTCGCAGCTGCCACCGCAGTGATTTCGCCGGCAATTGCAGTGCCGCCATTGATCGCCGTCGTTGTCTGTTTGTCCTTGGCCATGTTCGAGGCAAGGGTGATGCAGGCATTTTTCGGAAGGTTGGATTCTGTGATGGTGAAGGTCATGCCGTTGCTCATTACGGTCACTGCGCCGTTCCAGCGGTTGGACAGGGCATTACCGTTGATGCTCATGCCGCCAGTTGCCTCGAGGTTGATCAAAGAAGGCGCCAAGTTGGTGCCTGCCGTGGCGTAGCCCGTGGTGCTTTTCAGTCGTTTGGTATTGCTCAGCAACGTGCCGAGATTGCTCTGTTCAATGGTGACGTCCGAGCTGCCGAACGTTCTGTAGCCCATGAACACGATGAAACCAAGTGCCACCGCGATCAGCATCAACCAGAACATCCCGTCCAGGGAGAGAAATCCGCGTTGGTTGTTTTGAGTGTTTGTTGGCATTTCCAGTACCTCATTTAGGTTTGATTTACAGCGTTGCAGTCACATTGCCGGCCAACTGGAAGATCCCGACCACTACCAGAATCATCATGACCCCCATGGCCATGGAGGACATGCCGATAAGAGATTTGGCGATGGCTTCGACGCGCTGAAGCGTTTGCTCCAGCCACCGGTTGGAAAACCGTTCCATCGACTCAGCGAAGCCTTTGCGGGTGGCGAGCACTTCCAGAAAATGCATCGCCATGGGGTCTGGGAATTGATGACCCGCAAGCTTCAATGCGGTACCGAAGTTTTTGCCGGCGCTCACTCCGTAATGAATGGCGCTCAGGCGCTCTTTCAACCATGGAGAGGCATTGCGTTGAAGAGAGGTCAGCGCATCTAGTTGGTTGATGCCGGAGCGCAGCATCACAGCCATGTTGAGCAGAAAGATCGATCCGTGGAGCGCCTTGTAGACTGACCAAGGCGGGAGCCTCTCTGCTCGGACTCGCAGGACCTGGAGCAGCTTGTTCAACTGCAGCTTCCACGAAGGGCTGGCGGCCGTAATCTGAAGGCCGCAAAACACGGGTAGAGTGATGATCGATATGAGGATAAAGACGATTACAGCTATCAGCGTCACTAGCCCGTAGTGGGTCACGAAATTCGATAGGGCATAGAGGAAGGCCGGCACGCCGGTCCACGCCTCGGGGTTGGAGCGTCGTGTCATGGAGGGCACCATCCACACTGCAATCACATACAGCAACGCCGCCATGACGCTCCACACCATGGAGGGGAAAACGGTGGCGGACGCTACGAGTTTGCTGATCCGCTGACGTACTTCGATGATCCTCACGCAGTCCCGAAATGCCTGCACCAGGTTGCCGGTGTCTTCCCCGGAAGCGATCAAAGAGTTCTCGTCATAGGGAACCCAGCCTTCGCAGGAAATGCTCAGCGATTTCCCACCTTTTACCGATTGCGCGATATCCCTGCAGGCAAGGGACACTGGATGGAGCTTCTGCCCGTTATCGCTGAATGCTCTGGCCACCGTGTGCAGTGCGTCTTCAAGCGACACACCATCCTCAAGGATGCCCATCAGGCTCTCGTAGAACTGGATTCTTTCGTTTTTGCCAAACTGCTTGGCATAGAAGGTCTCTGCCCAACGATTCAGCATCGCTCTGACGTCACTCAGCATGAGCGAGCTCCAGGATTTGCCGGTCAAAGTCCAACGGCCCCACCGTCATTTCGGCGTGGCGGGGGTCTACTAATCCTTGTTTCAGTTTGATGATCGTGTGTGCGGTCTTGGTAATACCGCCCATTTCCTTGACCCAGTGGCGACGTGCCGCACTTGCACCCTGCCCATTGAAAACGCGCATGAATTCAAGGTCGGTGAGCAAAGTTTCCGCAACCACCGTGCGACCGGTGATGCCCAAGCCTTTGCAATGCGGGCATCCCGGTCCTTTGAGGTAGGTCTCATCAATCGCTTCCAAATCGCGCAAGTGCTGCACCAGCGCACTGTTGAGCTGCCCGAGATGCTCGCGTGCGGGGACGCGGCAGTGGGAACACAGCACGGGCAAGAGGGATTGATTGACCACGCTTGTCATCAGTGCAGGATCAGTAACCAGGTGTCGGTCTACACCCATGTCGATCAGTCGTTGAAGAGCTGCTACAGCGTTGTTGGTGTGCAGTGTCGTCAGCACCAGGTGACCAGTCATACCGCCGCGGAAAGCCGCTTGTGCTGATGCAAGGTCCCGGATCTCCCCATACATGAGAATGTCAGGGTCGAGTCGCATGGAATTGGTGATCCCGTCATTCCAGGTTTCACCGGCGCCCAGCGGTGACTGATTGGCGAGAAGTGGATATTCAGGTGGATCTTCCATCGTCAGAATGTGTTTTGTTCCACCGCACTCTTCGTGCAAGAGGTTCAGGTTTACCTGCAGCGACTTCGATTTGCCGGAACCGGTGGGTCCAGTGATCAGGTTCACCCCATAAGGCAAGCTGCGGATGCGGCTGAATGCATCAATTTGCTGCGTCAGGAAACCGAGATCACTAAGCGTCATTTTGGTTTTGTCGTCATACAGCAGACGCAAAACCATCAGAGGGCCATCTACGAGCGGCCGAGTGGCGACTCGGGCACCGAACAAACCGAGTTGGTCGACATAGGCGCGTTTTACCCTGGCGTCCTGGCTCACCTGCGGCTGGTAGTGGTCTTTCGCGACATCGCACATGCTGTTGTAGAGGGACGAGCAGAGCTCCATGCCCACCTGGCTCTGGTGCTGTTCTGCCTCCCACAAGAGCCCGTGGATGCGAAAGAAGATTCGAGTGATATCGTGACCTACGACAAAGTGGACGTCGCTGGCATTGCGCCGGTGGGCTTCTCCTAAAAGCTGCACCACCTGGGCCTGGCGCTTCGTCTCAGTCGCCGATAGTGCTTTACCATTTGCATCATCATTGGCGCGGTAGAGTGCCTTGATTGTGCTCATCGAGCAGACCTTGACCTCAAAGTGGTGATTTTCGTGTTCCAGCTGGTCCTCGAATGCCATGACATAGGCATCCGTTTGGTGTTGGGCTGACACATACAAAATCCCATCGCTGGTCAACGCACATAGTTGACGCAGCTCGGGTTTCAGCTCAAACGGTCCACCAGGGGCCGTCAGCAGTATTTGGTGCGACGTCAGTAGGACTGCAGCAGACTCATCACTGTCAGGCTCTATGACATCTGGTTTTTCAGTCAGGATCGTCATCGAACTTCTCAATCAACGTTGGCCAGGGATCAGCCCAGGCGGCATAGGTGCTGATGGGGTAATGCTGGGGGCTGAATTGTTAACGTTGCTCAAGCTGGCCGGGGGCGTACTGGAAAAGCCGAGGGGGTAGCGCTTACCGCCACGCTCGAGGGTCACGTTTTCGACGGAGAGGATGGCCATGCGATAGCCACCGGGTAACTCCCGAGATGAGGCATCTGCGTCTACTTCAAATCCGCTGCTGTAGAGCAGAGTCGCACGCAGCCGTTTTGCTGAGCCGAATACCGCTTTCACGACAGGCAAGTCAGACTGTGTATCACTGCTGTGCGCCGAGGCTGCAGCCGGCTGTGTGAGGTTTCCTTGAGAAAAAAACACAGTTGACGGCTGCGTCGTCGCACTTTGGTCTTCGCCCTTGATCGATCTTTCGGCCTTGGCCTTCTCGGCTTTGGCATTCAACAAGATCGTCTGGCTTTGAATCTGGGCCAGCTCGCCGACGTTCACCCCAGATAGGGTGTTCTCATCTGCCCAGCTCGATGGTGCCCCTAACGCAAGGATGGAGCACAAAAAGCACAGCGCTTTATTTCGCATATAGGTCACCTATTACTGACCAGACAAGGTGGCCGGTCTCATATTTGGTTGTGATTTCGCGCAGCCGTAAGCCCTGACTGGGTGCGCCGGATAATGAGTCCAGCGGCGTAATGCCAGTGGCATAGCTCAGCTCGAATTGCTTCCATTGAGGCGGTGGGGGCGGCGGTGGCGCAGGTTGGCCCGGTATCGCTGGTTGAATGGGCACAACGACCGGCACTTCTTTCAGCACTGGGGTTTGAGTGAAGCTGTGCAGCCAAGACGACAGGTTCGCCAACATCACGATGGCGTCTTTTAGAGGCTCATCACCGGCTGCGGGTAGAGAGATGTCGAATTTCAACGTGGCCGAGTTGCCCTCGTCAAAGAAGGCCGGCCGATCAGAAAAGTGGCCCTGCGTCGCCTGTATCAGTTTGTCGGCCGTGCTATTGCCCGAGCGCTTATAGGAGGACAAAACCTGTGCGCCGTCGCAGACGGCACTCGTGAACTGCCATCCCTGAATGGACAGAGGCAACTGATAAATGACGTTGCTGCAACCCTCCAGGAAATCTGCAACAGATGGACGTTTGGCCCAAGGGTGTTCAAGCGCTTGGGGCGTCTGTTCCATACCGGATTCTTTTTGCAGTCTGGCCAACTCTGCCAGGCGTTGCTGTTCAGCCTGGAAAGCCGCCTCTTTGGCTATCTGGTCCTGATGGTTCTGCCATTGAGCCCATCCGATGATGCCGGCAGCGATCAGCACGCCAAGAACCGCCAGCTGTACAAGTTCTGGTTTGGATAGCCCAAAGACGAGTGGCCGTAGCCGGTACTCGCGTTTTAGATGCGACGGCTGAAGCAGCTCTGCCACGTCCAGTGGTTGACCGCCCATATCGAACTCTGGGGGCAGGTACTCGTTGTCGAAGTTGATCCCACGACTGCGTTGTTGCGCGACTCGGCGGCGGACCTCAGCACCAGTGCCGATCATGTCGCAGCCAGAGATCACGCCACCTTGATACACAGCAACGAGGGCATATTGGTCAATCTCGCTTTCAGTTTTCCAGGCCGCGATCCATGAGTCCCCCAGCTGTCCAGCCAGGGTGGCCGCGAGCGAGTACATCCCTTTGATGACCTCCTCGCTGCGCGCTACAAAACCTGCCTGAATAATGGCTGGTGTTCTTCTAATGGCGACAATGTCGAGGTGGTGCTCACGACCGTACTGGCGCGCTTCCTTCATGTGCCCGGTGACACTACCCAGCGGATGCCAGCGCAGACCGGTGACAAATGATTTTCCACGATACTGGAGTACCTGGACTCGAGCAGAGCGTGCATTTTTTGAGGTTTCCGCAACCATGGCTTACCCCTTGGAACCTGTGCAATGCAGCAGTGGGGTAGGGCAAGAGCCCCAAGGCTCGTTGGCAGCAGGTGAAATCACCGCGCTGGGGCTGCCTGTGTCGCTATCAACAACAGGAGTAATCAGCACTACGAGTACGCTGTGCCCTGTGGTGCGGACACGGCTGCCGCCCAAACCGAAGAATCCAGGATCCCCTACGCCAGACTTGGTTGCGTTTTCGCTGTTCTCCTCAAAACCAGTCAGTACGAGGGTTTGACCGCTGCGCAATTTGACCTTGGGCGACAGATTCTTGGTGTCGTAATCCGCTGTCTGGACACTGGAGCCGTTGCTCGTAAAAGTGGTGAAGGTCGGTTTGCTACTCATGCTCAGGGTGATCATCAGCAACATGTTGTCCTGGTCGATGATTCGAGGGAGCAACATCATGTTGAAGCCGCTGGTGATAGTCGCGGGGGTGAGCGAAGTAGACGATCCAACGGAAGCCGTAGTGGTTGTCGAGCTTGATGCGACATAGCTCTTTACGTTGCCGATCTGGATGGGTGCCGGCTGCAGATTCAGCGTGGTGACCGACGGCGAGCGAACGTTCGAGATTCGGCCCTGTTCGGAAAGTGCTTTGATGATTAAGTTGGAGCCAGCCCAAGGAGACTTCGACGTGTCCAAAATACTCAACGAGCCCGACACCGCGCCCGTGCTTATGCCGGTGGTGGCATTCTTCAGCGAAAAGCCCCATTTGTTGCTCAAGGACGTATAGACAGCCGTCCAGTCCAGGCCGGTCTGGTCTGTGTCGGTGAGAGTTACCTCGAAAACTTTGACGTTGAACAACACCTGACGGGTGATACTGCTGTTGATCGAATTCAGGTATTTAGCAACGTTTGAGAGTACTTCTGGTCGATCACTTACCGTCAGGGTGCCAGTGGAACGCGAGAGGAACATCCGACCTTGGGGCTGTTGGCTCAGCATCGCCTTGACGTTTTTTTCAATGTCTCCGATCAGCGAGGTCTTGATGGTAACGGTGGTGCTCTGGTTGCTGCCTGATTCACCCGATGCACCTGTCGACGAAGATCCGCCGCCACCACCACCGGAACTGCTCCCGCTGCCTGTAGCGGTCAGCAAGCCCGACTTCACTGTGCTTTCAATGACCTGGTCATCACCAAATGCCCAGACGTCGAACGTCTTGGTGTCGAAGTAAGTGACATGCACGCTTCGATCATCGGAGGAATAATTCCACGCTAAGCCCAACTGGGAGGTCGCTTGATTCAACAACCCTGACAGCTTGCCGCTGTACTTAATGGGGAATGTGTTGGGTGCAGTCAGCCCAATCGAATTCATTGAGCGGGCGTTGCTCGGAACATTGCCGATGACGCCGGCGGGCATGAAGTTGGTCAGGTTGTCGGCAGAGCCCAAACCAGGTGGAACTGCAGGTCCTGAGTTGCCCTGCGTCGAACTGGAAAGGACACTTGGGTCGATTGCGTCAGGGGCTACGATGACCGGTACACCACATTCACTAGTGATGTACTGCGCGATCTCAGCGATCCCAACGTTATATGAGGGGCGATAGGTGATGTCGCAATCCATGGTCAGCGGTAAACCACGCTTGGCGACCAGCGGTTTTTTGGACACCCATGGTTTGTCGCTGAACACCACCGTAGCGCGCGCGGACTCTTGCTGCTGATTTCTCAGAAATCGGCTGTATTGAGAGGCTGTCGCAGCGTCATTTTCAGCTCGGCTGGCCGATTCATTCACACGCTGCAGCGAACAGGAACTCACCAGTGCGACGATAAGTGACAAGGCTGTGCTTTTGATCCAGAGACGAGCAGTCATCATTTGTTCCTCTCTGTAATAAAAATCAGCCGCTGTGAGGAGTTACTGTCGACCACATCGACCAGAAAGGACCGTGGAGCCGAGTCGTAGAGAGGGAAAATCGACCCAATGGCTTCTTGGAAACTGCCCTCAAATCGAAGTGGAGCGTCAATTGAGTAATCCAAATCATCGACCTGCCACATCAGTTTCCAGCCCGCTTTTTCAGCCCAGCCTTCGACGGTTTGACGAAGGGTTGAGCCAGTTGAAGCCGTCCATGTCTGGGCCAGCGGCTTCGGCGCTGCAATGTCCGTCGCAACCGGCTTTGGCGCTGCAGAAACTGCGGACGGCGCGGTGACCAGTTTCGGAGTTGAAGCGGCCTTGGCATCTGGGTTGCTGGACGAAGTCGAGGCCGGACTCTGAGTCGGCAAGGCAGACGTTTGTTTTGTAGAGCCATCCTTGGTAATCACCGTAGGAGGGGCCACGGTTTTGGCTGGTGCAGCGTTCGCCACAGGGGTAGCGGCTGATGCCGTTGTTGTGAAAGGCGCTGTTTGGGGAACGGCGGCGACTACTACTTGGCTGCCCGCATCATTGTTATTGCTCTTCGCTGCGATAGGCTGTGCAGCTGTCGATGTGTTGAGTTGAGCAATCTGAGTTGATGCAGGACGTGGAGAGTCCGGGAGCTGGTAGCCAGGGCGCAGGACGTAGCACACCTGACGGTTGACCTCGTCGACCTTCACCTGCCAGGCCGGACCTGCGAGCACCTGCAGGGTGTTACGCAGGGTCATAGGGCCAAGTTTATATTGGGCTGCTGGGAGTGGTCGGGTGTAAAGGATGTTGACGTGGCCAGAGTCTGCCGAGCAAAGCGTATAACCTGAACGGTCCACCACGTACTGCATGGCCTCATGCACATTTGGGTGCATGTTGGCTGGAATGCTGATGTCGATAATCTGAGCCATCAGGTCACGTTGGCCAGAATCTGGCAGCGTGCTGACGAGGGTGTAGCGGCCATAGCGCACTACTGGTTCTTTTTCAGGAACGGCGCCGCCAGGATAGAGGTCTGGCGTCAACATGTCCGGATTGCGACTGCTGTCGAAAGCGGGCTTGGGTGTCTGCGCCGTTTGGGTCGTGCAACTGGCGATTAACGCTAGAAGCGAGAGCGTGGTGACGTGCCTGATCATGTGCCGAGAGGCCCCCTGTAATGATAGGGGAACGGTGACAGGCTGGTACCAGCTGCGCAGTAGGAAATAGAAAACTACGTCTATAGGTATTTATAGGCTATACAAAGATGACGCGACCGAGGTGGAAAATTACCTAGTATCTGATCACCCATTTCCATTCACGCTGAGCATTCATTTGCATTCACGCTGACCACTCAATTGCATTCGACCTGACCAGCTATCCTGCCATTACGCCTAGAGTAATGAATCCAAAATCGCGTTCAGCGAACATCCATTCGAACATCAAATCTCCGTCCGCGTGCTGAGGCGATTGTTAATCCCTCCTGGTCGTTACCCTGTGGTCGACCGGTGAGCATTGATCCCCATCGTTAACTCCCGCCACAGGCATTTGTGCAAGCAGGCTGAACGTGGTTAAATCTGCATATTCGATTATCCACATATGCAGAGCGATTGCTTATGAGCCTTACACCACACACATTCTTCAAGTGCTTGGGTGATGAAACTCGCGCCCGGATCATGCTCATGCTTTCGGCTGAGGGTGAGTTGTGCGTGTGCGAGTTAATCTGGGCACTGGACGATAACCAGTCGAAGGTCTCCAGGCATCTTGCCCAACTGCGTGCTTGCGGGTTACTCGCAGATCGGAGGCAGGGTCAGTGGGTTTACTACCGGCTGCATCCCGAGCTTGAACAGTGGGCACTGGATGTTCTGAACGTCACTACGCAGGCACACCAGTCCTGGGTTAACGACCATCAAGGACGGCTGGCTTCCATGGAAGACAGACCCGTGCGCCAAGCCTCCTGCTGCTGACATCCTGATCTGGAACATACTCATGCTCATCGCAGCATCGATTTTCGTAGTTACGCTCGTCTTTGTTATCTGGCAACCCAAGGGGTTAGGTGTCGGCTGGAGCGCGGCAGCGGGTGCCGTTCTGGCACTACTGACTGGCGCCGTAAGTCTAGGGGATGTGCCGGTTGTGTGGCACATCGTCTGGAACGCTACCGCGACCTTCATTGCTGTGATCATCATCAGTTTGTTGCTCGATGAAGCGGGATTCTTCAAATGGGCGGCGCTTCATGTCGCTCGCTGGGGTCGGGGCAAAGGCGGACGTCTGTTTGCGCTGATGATCCTGCTCGGTGCAGCCGTTTCGGCACTGTTCGCCAATGATGGAGCCGCACTGATTCTGACCCCAATCGTCATCGCGATGCTGACGGCGCTTCGCTTCAGCCCGGCATCCACCTTGGCATTCGTGATGGCCGCAGGCTTCATCGCTGATACCGCCAGTCTGCCGATGGTGGTGTCCAACCTGGTGAACATCGTTTCGGCAGACTTTTTTGGCGTGGGTTTCGGTGAATACGCTTCTGTCATGTGGCCAGTGAACCTAGTGGCCGTGGCCGCGACACTGTTCATGCTCTGGATGTTCTATCGCAAGGACATTCCCGCCCAGTACGACGCGGATCAGCTTGAGGCCCCGGAGTCGGTGATTCGAGATCGGGCGACCTTCATTGCTGGCTGGTGGGTACTTGGCCTGCTGCTGGTTGGTCTGTTCGCACTGGAGCCGTTAGGTATCCCCATCAGCGCTGTTGCTGCTGCGTGTGCAATGATCCTGCTGGTCATCGCAGGTAAAGGCCAAATCATCTCCACGAGAAGGGTCATCAAGGACGCGCCCTGGCAAATTGTCGTGTTTTCGCTGGGCATGTATCTGGTGGTCTATGGCCTGCGTAATGCTGGCCTAACCGACTCGCTCTCGGGGCTGCTGAACATATTTGCCGAGCATGGCCTATGGGCCGCTACCTTGGGCACCGGTATCACCGCTGCGCTGTTGTCCTCGATCATGAACAACATGCCGAGTGTGCTTATCGGCGCTCTGTCCATTCAGGGCAGCGACGCTACAGGACTGGTACGTGAGGCCATGATCTACGCCAACGTCATCGGTTGCGATCTTGGCCCCAAGATCACGCCCATCGGAAGCCTGGCCACGTTGCTGTGGCTGCATGTGCTAGCGCAGAAAAATATCCGCATCACCTGGGGTTACTACTTCAAAGTCGGCAGCATCCTCACCCTCCCTATCTTGCTGGTAACGCTGGTGGCACTGGCGTCGCGGCTGAGCATCCCTGTCTAGGAGAAACCCATGAAAGTGCTATTTATGTGTACGGCAAACAGCTGCCGGAGCGTTCTCTCGGAGGGGTTGTTCAACCACCTGGCCCCGAGCGGTTTTAACGCCGTCAGTTCGGGCAGCTTCCCAAGCGGACAACTGAATCCACGCGCCGTGAGTACGTTGCAAGCGCTTGGTATCGACACCACAGATCTCTACAGCAAAGGCTCAGAGGTGTTTTCGGACTCACCACCGGATGTGGTGATCACCGTGTGTGATAAGGCTGGAGGCGAACCCTGCCCGGTCTATTTCGGGCCTGCTGTCAAAAGCCACTGGGGCCTCGCCGACCCTTCCGATGTAGAAGGCACAGACAGCGACATCCAAGCCGCATTTGACGCGACCGTCGTCCAGATTAAAAAGCGTTTCGAGGCATTCTTCAGCTTGGATCATTCGGCGCTCACACCGCAGGAACTGAAGCGCGAGCTAGATCAAATAGGTGAACTGTAATGGACGAATTTTCCTCGGAAAGCAGCCTGGATCTACCTAATCTGGATCAGTCGCTAATCGACTTCGTCACACTGGATCGCCTGCAAGGCAACGAGCAACCGACTCACAAACCACGCATCTTGTTGCTGTATGGCTCAACCCGTGAGCGCTCTTTCAGCAGGCTGCTGACCCAAGAGGCCGCGCGCATCCTGACCCTAATGGGAGCCGAGACCGTCATCTTTGATCCCTCGGGTCTGCCTCTCCCTGATGACGCTCCGGAAGACCATCCAAAGGTTAAAGAGCTGCGGGATCTGGTTCTGTGGTCAGAGGGACAGGTGTGGTGTTCGCCAGAGCGTCACGGTGCAATGTCTGCTGTATTCAAAGCCCAAATAGACTGGATACCTCTCACGTTGGGCGCTGTCCGCCCCAGCCAGGGCAAGACGTTGGCCGTCATGCAGGTCTGCGGTGGATCACAGTCCTTCAACACGGTAAACCAGCTTAGGATCCTCGGGCGCTGGATGCGGATGATCACCATCCCAAACCAGTCGTCAGTACCCAAAGCCTTTCTGGAGTTCGACGACGCAGGGCGTATGAAGCCATCCGCCTACTACGACCGTGTTGTGGACGTGATGGAGGAACTGATGAAGTTCACGCTGATGGTTCGGGGCCGGGAAACGTATTTGGTAGACCGCTATTCGGAGCGCAAGGAAAGCGCCGAAGCACTCTCGAAACGAGTCAATCAAAGATCGATTTGAGCGACCAAGGGGATAGAGGATGAGCAACACCACAGTAAGGATTGCGCAGATTTCGGACGCTCAAGCCATCCAGGCAATTTACGCACCGATGGTTGAGCATACGGCGATTTCGTTTGAGCTTGAGCCGCCCACAGTCGAAGAGATGGCCAAGCGGATTGGGTCGACTTTGCCGACTTACCCGTATCTGGTAGCGGAGCGAGACGGCCAGCTCATCGGCTATGCATATGCCAGTCAGCACCGGGCTCGTGAGGCCTATCGCTGGTCGGTCGACGTCACCGTTTATATATCGCCAGAAGCGCACCGTAGCGGGGTCGGCCGGGCACTGTATGGCGTGTTGCTGCCGACATTGAAAAGGCAAGGGTTTCACGCAGCCTTTGCCGGGATCGCGCTGCCAAACGATGGCAGCGTGGGGCTGCATGAAGCACTAGGCTTCGCTCACATCGGTACGTATCCAGAAGTAGGATTCAAGCATGGCGCTTGGCATGATGTTGGATATTGGCGTATCGCGCTGGATTCAACGAGTCCGCCAAAACTGTCCGTGCCTTTCAGTGAGATCAGTCTCTTCTGAATGGGTCTCGACGGCCATTATGAGCGATGGGAAGATTCTAATACGTAACAAAGTCAATTATGTTCGACTCCTCGAAATGAATACGAGCAAAGTGGGTAAAATCGAAATAGATTTGCCACTTTCGGAAGTTTGCAGATATCGAACGAAACTATTGTTGCCGATGGGGAGGCCTATTAGATTCCAGAAAACAAAAGTAATGGTTCCAAGTACGTTTACAAGGTCTCAGCCACTAAGAAGCAGTGATATACCGCAGATCTACAAATTGGTCGCCAATGCTTGTCTCGCGTTGCCGGCCGCGTCGGGCTCAATGAGGTCACTTGCCAACTGACGCTTATCCTGCAGCATTTGCCAAAGCATCTGGTCGATTGTGTTTTCCACCAGCGGGATTTTCACCACGACCATGCGCAATTGCCCATTGCGGTAGGCCCTGTCCTCAGCCTGGTCCTGCAGTCCAGGCGTCCAGGGGAGGCCCAGGAACATCACATAGTTGGCCGCAGTGAGGTTGTTGCCGGTGCCGGCAGCGGAGGTAGTGGCGGCAAAGACGCGGGTTTCTGGATCACTTTGGAATTGATCGATCGCCTTCTGCCGTTTGCCTACAGAGTCACTGCCGACAACCGTGACGCACCCGTACTCAGCTTGCTTGCACCGAGTGCGAAGTGTTCCTACCGTATCCTTGAACTCACAGAACAAGATTACTTTGTCCTCCGCGTCCAGTTCGCACAGCAGATCCATTACGACACGAATCTTTACCTGCTCAAGCAACTGACGCAGTGATCCCAACCTGGCGAGGCTAGGCCTGTCTTCGAGCCGAATTTGATCGTATTGCTTGCGCTCTTCAGCAGTGAGTTCGATGGGTAAAGTTTGGCGCTGTTTGCCCTTGAGACCGGGCAAGACATCCTTGCGTCGACGGAGCATCCAATCGCCGATTGCGCCCCGCAGATTCATGCGGAAATCCTGACTGCCGGCGAACTGTTCGCAGAATTCTTTCAAGGGCAGTTTCCCAACGGGGTGGCCGGATAGCCGTAGCAGCGTGTGCAGCTCAGATTCTCGGTTGAGGACTGGCGTACCCGTCAGCAGGTAACGGTTGGGTATCTTGGCGGCAATGTCGAAGCCGTGACGTGTCCACGCGGCGGTCGGCTCTTTCAGGCGGTGCGCCTCGTCGATGATCATCACTTCAAAGTGTCCTGCATGCAGAACAAAATCGCCAAGGCGTTCGTAGTTGGTGATAATCCATTGCGAAGAGGGATCAAAGACCTGTTGGCCGATAGTGGCCTTGGGATACACCATCTGGATTTCGCGTTGCCAGTTGATGATCAACGTCGACAGGGTGATAACCAAGATGGGTCTATTAGCTGCTCGGATTGCAGCGGCAATGATTGCTTGGCGAGTTTTACCAAGCCCCATGTCATCCGCAAGCAAGGCGCTTGTGCGCTGTAGCAAGTGCCGGATGCCTGCCGGTTGATGGTCCAGTAAAGAATAACCAGCCAATGCCTGGTTAATCTGTTCGGTAGTGGACCCGGTGCGCTCGATTGAGGGCACCGCGGCTAAATACACATCGGTTGAGGTGCTATCGTCAGCCGCTTTTGCTGCGCGCTCTTGTGGCGGTCCACCAAGACTGATGCGGGTGATTTCATCAGCTGGAACAACGGATCCGTCGGTCAGCAGCTCTTGCACGGTGTCGAGGATTTCGAACTGATCCTCCGACAATCCAAGCTCCAGGATCAAGTTGCTTCGCACCACTTCCGCACCAGCGTCAATGCGCCAGGACTTGGAATGCCCGAGAAACACGCCGTGCATGCGCCTTGAAACGGCGACCGCGCCAGGATGGTAGTCACCTGACAGCAGGATCCCGCCCTGAACGAGTGGAGCTATCCGAAAGGTCAGCCCCCACGTGAATGCCTGCCGATCTGGGTCGTTTTGTGCGGCTGTGATTTTATGTGAAAACGTCTCCCAACTTTCATTGAAACGGTCCTCGGACAACTCCATCAAACGGTGGAAGAGCACATCCAGGTCATCCAGCAACTTGCCTTTTGGTAATCGCCAATAGCGATGTTGAGGATGCTCGGCACGCCGAATATAGAAACCATTACGTTCGAGAAACAGCCGGTTCGCACCCTCAACGTATTGCATTAAGACCCCGAAGTCATAGCCGTCAAAAATGACTTTTTCGACCAGGTCCTGCCGGCGGTTCATCAGACGTGGACGACTCATGTCCTGCTCAATCGTTGGTTGATCCATTCCGCACAGGCCTGGGCATGCATTTTTTTCCGGTTTCGATTTGTATAGCGCGACATGGATAGTGTTTGGTCGGGCCATTCCAGGTTAATGGCGAGCTCACCCGATTTGATCTTTGCCCAAAACCATTGATAGGCCCGGTCAACCCTGGAGCCCGACTTAGGTGTGCGATTGCGGAGCCCTCTCAGTTGTATCGTCACCAGGTGTTTGGGAGTCAATTTTGCTAACGTTTCGCCCCAGGCACTTTCATCCATTTGGATTTCTGCAGAGGCCAACGATTTCCCGTTTTCGCGAACCGAAAAAAGACGGCAGATGCCCCGATAAGCACTGTAGTCGTAACCATCAATGCAATGGCCCAGCGCTCGATGTTCCGCATCAAGATCGGCGGGGCACTTCAGTTCGATAATTTGCAGCCCATTTGGACTCACGAGGGGTGTGCTGGTTGAATAAAGCAGCGGCTTCCAGGGCGTTAAAGAGTCTGTTCTTGTTTGTGGATCTACTGCATCTAAAGCCTCACGGATGTCTATCAACGCGAGGTGAAAGCCATTCACCAAGCTGGCGATCTGGTGATAGGAAGCAGTAGCAATGAAGCTTTTGAGTTTCTGCAGTGCTTCACCAGAAGCTGGTCCGTCGCTCTCATCAACGTTGTTAAAGAGCTCGTTCAGGTCTCGAAAGTCGTCGGCGATTTTGGACCAATTGTCGTCCGACCAATCAGTTGGACACCCTGACAGCAGCCTGTTCCAGTCCTGCGTTTGATCCAGCAGTTGATACGGGATTTTATCCAGCAGCGCGAAGAGAGTGATCCAGTGCGCTTTTTTAAGAGGACGGCGATTGCCCAGTGAGGCTCCCAGCAGCAGTCGATGCCAGGGTCCTTGTGGCCCCTCGCGGCTGATACGGGTCAATGCACTGCCGGTATCGAATACCCGCTGTTGACCCAGGTAGCGCACTGCAGCGCGCGGCGCCTGTAGCAGCCAAGCCAGTGTGTCGGAAAGGGGGAGGCCCGCGTCGGCTATGCGACCTACCAGGCACTCTTCAGCGGAAATCAAATAACGGTCCTCACTCCAGTATGGGCGCCACGCCTGAAGTTCATCCCATGGGCAGTTCATGTATACCTGCTGCTGCCCATCCCACGGCCACGGCCATTGATCTGCTAGTACCAGAAGTGGAATCAGTACTGGCTGGGCTTTTAGGGCCTGAAGGCGGCGTTTTCGGTCACCTTGAGCCAGCCAGTTATAGAGCTTGGGTGAGGGACATTGCGCTGAACGAATGGCGAATAAAAGCTCTTGGTCCAGACACTGGCAAAACTGCTTCAGCGTGCTGCCAATCTGCTTCAGGTAAAATCGGGTGCGGGGATTGAAGTACCGATTGTTGCTCGCCGTCCAATCGAAGCCGCGGCGATTAAAGCTTCCTAGATCTTCAATCGAAAGGGCTTTCGCCCTCTCTCCAGCAGACTTGCAGAAGGAGGTCAGTAGGACGTCTGCATACCAGCGTTTTTCAAACCTGAGCAGTAGCTGCTGGGCCACCATTGCGGTGGGTTTTCTCTTATGCACGCGGTCCTTGCTGAAGATTTTGCAGGCCTTAACCTGATGACCATCGAAGTACTGGAGGTGATCGCCGATTCTGGCCAGGAGCCGCCGTGTTTGATCATCTGTAGAGGGCAGGGCTACGCACCAGCAACGAGTATGGACAGTGGAACTCAGATAGGTATCGATGAAGGAGGTCAGCTGGGAGGGCGGTACGTTAAATTGTAAAGCCCAGGTCTGGGCGACTTCAATTTGCCGGTCTGAGAACTTCTCCAGCTTCGGCGCTAAGATGCGCAGCCCCACCACCGATTGTCTCTTCTGTACGCTCACCCATGACCTCCTCTGCAATTTCGCAGAGGACTGTCAGGTATAGGAATGGTGGGCTTCTAGGGTTAATGCGTAACGGCGTTGTCGGTGATTTATATCGGCAATGGCAGAAGTCACACCCCTCTGGGTTTATTGAGATCTGGTTTGCCATTCAAGTTTGGAAAACTCACCTTGCATCCATTCGATTTGAAGCCTGTGCAACCCCAAAAGTCATAGCCACCGCCCCCTTTTTTTTGTCGCCTTGCGAGGGGTTGATTGCACTTGGGACAGTTGAAAGCGCCACCTGCTGTGGCTGGGCGTGGAGCGGACGCCATCGGCACACTCGGCATTCCACGTTGCTGAGACAGTTCCTCTTCCAGGCGTCTATGCAGACGCGCAACGACAGCTCCATAGGTGTCTTGGCCCTGGGCGACTTTGTCCAAATCCCGCTCCAGCTCCCTCGTAAAATCGAGCTCCACGAAACTGTAGAACCCTTCCAGCTTCGCGATTGTTTCCTCCCCCAGCGGCGCCGGTACCAGCTTGCGGCTTTTTTCCTCAATCATTCCTTTGCTGGTGATGTTCTTCAAGATCGAGGCGAACGTGCTGGGACGACCAATACCGCGGCGCTCCATTTCTTTGATTAGACTGGCCTTGGTGTAGCGGGATGGCGGCTGAGTTTTCTTCTTCAGCAGTTCTCCGTTGTGCACAGAGATGATCTGTTTTGGTGTGAGTGCAGGAACTGGGTTGCTCGCTGCTCCATCTTCCTCATCGTCTGTGTCATCGCCCTTGAGCAGTTTCCGCCACCCAGGATGAAAAAGGGTTTCACCAGTTGCATTGAATCGCAAAGCCTTACCATTTGGGCCAACCGCGAGCAGTTTTACAGCACGCACGTCGAATACCGCCGCTTCGATCTGGCTGGCCAGCGCCCGGACCCAAATCAACTTGTACAGGGCGAGTTCCTCGTCGTTCTCACCAGCTTTTGTATCAGCCCAATGCGTCGGGGTAATAGCGGGGTGGCCTTCCTGCGCGCCTTCGGCGGCCTTGAATGTACGTCGCTCGTCGACGGTCTTCAATCCGATAGATCTAGCTACGGTTCTAATATCCTCCATGGCCTCGTCTGGTACGTTGGGATTATCCGTCCTGTGGTAGGTGATCACGCCTTGTTCATACAATCGCTGGGCGACTTGCATGGTCTTGTCCGGGTCCCATTTCAAGGCGTTGCTGGCTGCTTGTTGAAGGGTGGAAGAGATGAAGGGCGCGGGTGGGTGGCGCTCGGCCTTGCGGTCTTCACAGGACTCGACGACGACATTACGTGTGCCGGCGACGAGTCGGGCCAGGTTGGCATCTTGAACGTAAGGAAAGTCTTTGCTCGCGAAATCCGGTACCGGTTGCCAGTCTGCATACCAGGTGGTGCCCTGATTCATATCCACAAAGTTCAGACGCACACCGAAGTGGTTGATTACCTGAAAGTTGCGGATCTCGCGCTCGCGCAAAACCACCAGGTATACGGCAGGCGATTGCACGCGGCCTGCAGAGGTGGGCTTGCCCATCAGTCGGCGTAGCTCCTGAGTCACCAGGTAACCCACCAAACGATCAAGTACACGCCGGCATTCTTGTGACGCGACTCTGTTCAAATCGATTTGGCGAGGATTGGCTAGAGCCTCTGCGACACGCTTCAGGGTGATTTCATTGAAGGTGATGCGTTTGTAGGATTTGACCGCCAGTACCTGCTGGATGTGCCAGCTGATGCTTTCACCTTCGCGATCCGGATCGGTTGCGAGGTAGATTTCATCGGCCTGTTTAGCTGCGGCCTTGATGGTCCGCACGGCCTTGGCGCTCTTATCCAGGATCTCGTACACCGGTGTGTAATTTTTGCGGACGCCTGTGGTGATCATGCTGTCGTCCTGCCCTCTGGCGGGCAAGTCACGTATGTGCCCACCACTGGCGACAACCAACCAGTGTTCGCCTGGGCGCAGTTTCTTCATCATTGGCTGAAGCTTTTTCAGCTTCCCAGGTGCCTCGATGATCAATAGCTTCACGGTGTGCCCCTTCTCAATTATGCAGAGCGGGACTGTCACGTCATGGCAGGTAAGGCTTCAATGGGAAATGGTCAATGCACAACGGGAGGCTTTTAGCGGCTAGAGGTCCAGCGTCAGCTGCTGTTCCTGGGCAAAGCCCTTTAGCCACGACGCGCGCATCGCAGGATGGTGGTAAGGGCAGTCATACACCCGTAGCCCTTTTCGGGCGGCGTCAGCACCGGCTATTTGAACGGCAGTATGGGGGTTATTGAATTGCCGCCTATCTGCTGGTTTCAAAGAAGTTCGAGATTGCGCCATTGGCTATCGGTCCCCGAAGAACAGATCTATCAGACAGTAACATCACGAATAGCGCATTTTTTTGCATCAAAAACGGAAGTTTTAAACTTCTGTGCTTGAGATAGCCGAATGGAAGTGTGACTCAACCTGAAAGTTAACGAATGGCGCGATTTTTTGCCAACCAATTGGCGGTTTGATGTCAATTCGAAGCTGGCTCGTCCGTCCAGTTCGCAACTCTGATCCACGCGATGAAGTCCTGAGTGGATTGTCCGCTTTGAACACGTAGTTGTTCCAGCTTGCCGTATAAGTGTTCAGTCATTTCGTCGTCGTCGTCAAAGTCGACGCGGTATTCAGTATCTAAGCGGTATTCATCGAGCAAGGTGTTGATAAATCGGCGGGCTTGCCAGGTATCAAGGTCTGTCTCTCCACGGCCCCCCATCAGATACTCTCCCGTTCGCCACCCAACTGGAGCCCATGATGCTCGGTTTATGTCCAGGGTGAGCCCGTAGTAGTCCGGAGCATTCACCTCGCTTTCATCAAAGTAAGCCCAGTAAACACGGCCTAAAGCTGGGTGCTCTGCGCCAATGACAACGTACCCTGTTGGGTCCCTCAAAACTTCATCCATCGGCACGTCCTAATTTGTAGTGGTTCTCTAATGAGGTCGGGGGAAACGATGAGCTGTTTCCCCCAACACCGACAGCTACACGAATGGGCCGAAAAATTAAGCCCCTGTTTTCAGAATTGCGGTGGATCGGTATCTGGATATTCATCCGGGCCTGGAGCTGGCTGCGGCCGCGATTCGGGTCTGTTGGACTGTTGCGAATTCTGGTTTTGCGAAGGCGCCAGATTCACCATGGTCACGCGGTGTGGCAGCATGCCGACCCGGCTGGCCTGGATTTTCAAAGCTTCGAATTCGCCATCGTCGTTCTTCCAACGGTCCATAACGGCGCGACCGGAAACCAGCACTCGCATACCTTTCTGGAACAGTTGCGAATAATGCTCGGCGTCCTTGTGCCACCACTCCACATTCGCCCAAAAACCGCCACGATCTTCGTAGCCGCCTTTGCCATCCGGAATCGAATTGTCGAAGTAAACGTTGGCTCGCATGAGTCGACGTGGGTCTTTATTGCCGTTGGGGAATTCTTTGAATTCCGGTGCAGAACCGATATTGCCTTCCCAGCCTTGTACGGGCGTGCCCATGAGTATTCTCCGAGGTTATTGGTGTTGCGTTGGGTTGTTGAGCTGCTGCAGGCGAGCGGTATACACGGCCTCTGCCTGGCCCATTTTTTCTGCGCACTCGGCGGCCTGTTTGGTGATCGAGTGCAGCAAACTCATTTGCATATTCAAGGTGATGCGCTGCAGCTCCATCACGTAAAGATCCTGCAGCATGGATTCCGGTGTTCTGGGTGAGCCCATCATTTCTGCCCAAACCCCTACGCCCATCCGCCGATCTGTCACCTGCTGCCATCTCAAAAACTGGGTGCCGGCTTGGGTGTTCTGCTCAGTCAACCGCACTGGAACTAGGGTGAATGGATATCGGCGGGCCTGGCTCAGCACTTCCTGGGCAAGAGCTTTTAAGTCCGATTCTTGAGCTCGGCAAAGATCGGCAAATTGGGTCAGCTCCCCCTTACCTTTAAAAGGCTTTAAAAGGCCCTTTAGTGAGGCAGCCTGTTGCAGTCGCTGAAAGGCTTCCTGTTGCAGTGGCCGGAAGGCGGTCTGTTGCAGCGACCCATCATTGGAGGGAATCTGGCCCATGCTCTTTAACCCTCAACGGGGTCATCGAGATGATCATCCGTCTCGGTTTGCTGCTGACCGCGGATGATCGGTGGCGCGAAATTCGAACGGCGGGTGCCTTCCAGGATGTCTTGTGGCAGCTCACCGTACCGCTCGTACATTTTGCGGGCTGCTTCAGCCTTGGCATTGTTTGCAGCGAAGTCGTCGCGGGCAGCGCCTGAGTACTTATAGATCTGGGCCAGACCAAACAGTCTCCGCAGTACCGCTGCGCCTTCGTCGATCCAGGTTTCCATATCGTGGCGCCCGACAAGGCCAACGTGCTGGGCCAACAGAATGCGTCTGACAATTTCGTCGTAGTTCGTCAGCAGGTACACAGCCTGAAATCCCAGGGGATTGGAGATGTACAGCGGGAGGCTGACAGGCTGGATCGAGAGGTTTTCGCTAATGCTGATGGCCGGTGGAAGAGAGGCCATGGCTGTGTCCAGGCGATCTTCGATGGTCTTTAACGCTTCCTTGGAATCGTTGATCTTTTCCTCGAGGAGGATCATCCACCAGTCAGAGTAGGGATCATCCTGTTGGGCGCCTCGAGACATTCGATTGACGACAGTGCAGAACCCTGACAGACCAATGATGCCGGCTTTGAGGTCATTTTTAGGGCGCCCCATCCATATACGAGCGGCGTGGTGAGTGTGAAGGGTGAGCTTCACATCGCTGCGCAGTGAACCGATGTTGAGCCGGAAGTTATCAGCCATGGTGCAGTGTTTCCTTGGGAAGAGGATTGACGTACCCATGCTGCAATTTGGCTATAGGAGACGCAGCATTAAATACGTAGCCCGATGGAAGGGGATTTGTTGAGGCTTCTATATAGGAAGAGCTGAAACTCGCCGGTGCGGACCGAATCCCTTGCGTGGCGGCCACCTCCGGTGCCGGATGCTGTCAGGGTGTTGTGGGCCACAACACTTGCCATGTCGCCGGCACGGATGCCG
>NZ_JBYSWF010000009.1:0-99026 GCF_058780865.1 Pseudomonas sp. GP01-A4 | reverse complement strand
GGTGCGGGCCGCACCACTTATATGGCGGCCACCTCCGGTGCCGGATGCTGTCAGGGTGTTGTGGGCCACAACACTTGCCGTGTCGCTGGCACGAATGCCGGATCCTGGGCAAGTGATTTGGGCCGAGTCACTTGCGTGGCGGCCGCGGCGTATTTCGGTTCCTGTCAGGGTGTTGCGGGCCGCAACACTTGCTGTGTAGCTGGCACAGATTCCGGTCACGACCGCTTCGCTCTGGGCCGCGTTACCACGATATTCTGGTTGTCCACCTGACATCATGGATGTGTACCCCGATTAGGCTTCAGCAGATGCAGCATTCCGCTGAGTGTGTGTTTTGCGGTTTGTATCGACTCAGGGCTACGCGTCTGCGTTAGCGTCTTCGTCGGCTGCTCTGCGCCCTCTGGCGGGGCTGAAGCGTCTTGACGCTCGGGGCTCGCTTTTGCCTTGTCGTCAGGGTTCCATTGGCTGTTGAAATCGCCGCGAACGGCCATGCCGACGAGCGTCATTAAGTATCCAAGCGGGTTTCGGACCCCTCCCGAGTCACAGCGGTGGACCCATTGTTTGATGAGCGCGGTTTTCAACTCTGCTGGAACCTTTTGCAGCGCCAGGACCGCGTTCTGTTTTTGCTCGACCGGTAGTCGATGCAGTGCACCGAGCAAATCGGCAGCGATGTCGTTTGGTGTGGGCGGTACATGTACAGAGCTTTTACAAACATCTTTGTGTGTATCTGTATACGTACTATATGAGTTCGGATGCCGAACTAAGTCCGAACTCAGTGATTTACGGCTGAGTTCGGCATCCGAACTCTGCTCCAAAGCGATTCGCTCTTCGCCTTTTTCACTGAGTTCGGTATCCGAACTCAGTGGAGATAGAGCTATATTTTGCTGAGTTCGGATTCCGAACTCAGTCGCTTTAAGAACGACTGGAGCCTGCGCTTTGGTCCAGGCCTGGCTATTCATGCGGGATTCGATGATGTCCAGCCTGCTAGGTAAGCGTTGGCCAACATCAGGATCAGCTGCAAATTCCTTCCAGGCAATTTCTGCCACTTCGCGAATCACCTTGGTCTGGTGCTGCATTGACTGCGCGAGTAGCTGCAAGTAGTCCTTGTCGAACTCTATAGCTTCGGCCGGTGTGACCGGTTCGTCGTGAAGCAGGTAGACGTTGCCTTGCACTTGTCCACTCAGATCATTGCGCACCCGTCGCCCCAGGCTAAGCCAACGGGTGAGACGTAAGGTCACTAATGCTTTTGATACAGTTTCACGCGAGGCAGGCCTACCGGGTTGCATACCCAAATATGGCCGCAGTTGGTCATAGGTAGGGAACGCCGTAAGGCCGTCGTCATTGATCAGTAGGCGAAATACCTGCCAGGTGTTTCTTTCAAGCGGGGTTAAGCGATCATCCAAAAGCAATCGGCGAGGAACCGTTTCGTGTGGGTTCCCGCTGAAAATAATTCCGGAGTAGGGGGAAGACCCTTCAATCCCCGGAGGCGCCGACTCTTTTTTCTGAAGCAAATGAGCTTCAAGGTGACCCGAGGCCGAGTCTAAAAGCGTCGACAAGGGAAGCCGAGACAACCTCATAATACAGAGTCACCTTCCACCGATGTCGCTGCAGGCTGTGCAAGTCGTTGAGAAGACACAAGCTGTAGCCTTCTCGGAAGGCCAGGGTTTGCAGGAGGGTAAAGCCCTTCCTTTATCCAGGACTGAATGCGATGCCAGATGATGGCCAGGCTGAGGTTTTCGTGGGTCTCATCTGGGCTAGTATCCTGTGGAGCATTGAGTTCCTCGGCGACCAACATGGCGATGTCCAGCAACGCGAGACTGTCGCCAAGCTCTACCTGATGCTCTTGCATTAGGTGCGTCCATCGGTACCAAAGCTGAGCGTCCATCTCCTCACTGAATTCGCGCCAACGGCCACGACGTGCCGTCACGCCGATCATTAGGCGTTGAAGGGCCACATCCTGCGGAGACAGCCCGAAGAACTGTTGCAGCATTTGAGTGGTCGCGCCAAGTCGCAGCGCACGTTCAATCATGCGCACTTCTTCATCAGAACGCTGCGCGCCTGACAGTAGTTTTTTTACCATGTCCCCATCAATGGTGACGTTGCACCAAGACACGGGAGTGTTAAGCAGCAAGCTCAGTACTGAAGGTTGTTGGAGCTGAGCCAATATCTCTGGCTCCAGGCCCATTTCGATGCAGCGCCGAAGTTGGCCATTACGCATGTGATGAAGCACCTGTGACAGGATTGCTTCATTTATTGGTGTCTTGGACATGACGACTCCCCCTTGTAGAGTCCGTGTGTTAACTGGCTGAATTCGGACCGTTGTTGGCGACTGACTGGATTTCCAGGTCAATCAAACGTCTTGCGAGACGAATAATGCGGAACAGCTTCACTAGAGCGCCGTCGCTGAGACGGCATTCACTTTCAGGGGGCTGATCTTTTGTGTGAGGCTGGCCCAGTAAGATCTGGCCCAGTCCGGCTGCGAACTCAAAGTCAGCCAACGCGTCGATTTGAAGCTTGGGTTGCTGCTGAATCATTTTCAGTACGATGGCCATCGAGCCGCTCAAAGACTGGAGCAGCGTCAAGGTATGTTGGGCTGTGGCAGTAATTTCGACTTCCGCTTCGGGGTGTCGGTAGCTGAACCCGACGCCACCATCGATATCGATAAATTGACCTGGGGCTTTGACCGAGCTGGCTATTTCGCGAGCCAATTGAGCGATGTGCTGACGCAGGGTCGCGGTATTGTCTATTTCGCGTTCGATGTACCAAAGGTCAGAAATGGGATTGAGTCCGCCAGCTTGAACAGGGATGGCCACCAAGGCATTGGAGGCGAAGTCGGGCAAGACCTCACCGTCAAGCGCAGCGAGCTCCCGTTTCATCTTGTCGACTCTGGGAGAAGTCTTCACAGGGCTCGCAACGTGCCCATCGATACGTGCTTGGCGCTCTTGTGGGCTCATTTGCTCCTGCGGAGTTGGGGCCAGTTGCTGTTGCACCCCTTGAGGTGAAGGACTCTCTTTGGAGGGCGTCGTCTTATGTGTGCTGCCCCCCGAAGTAGTAGGGGGTAGTTGTAGAGGGTTCTGATTAGCCTCAATGCCATTGTTCGAAACGTTAAGTTGAGTCCCCCCCTCAAATTGCGATGCAGGGTACTGTGGCAGCTCAAGAACCGGCGTAGACCGGCGCAATTGGTCCTGGTTCTGAGTGATTTCCAACAGTATTTGCTCGTAGCCGAGGTTCAGCGGCTTTTTAAGGTGATCTATCAGTTCGTCCTGAAATCGCTGGAATAGAAATTCTTCAGCGTCGCCCTCAAACTGGGACAGTACATCTTGGAAAAGCGTATCGAAATCAAGGTGCTGCTCCTGCTCTTGATAATTGCGATCCCAGCACTGAAGAGCTGTTTTGCGCAAAGACAGAAGCTTTATGATTCTGTCTACTCCCAGTCCAGAGTACAGCGCGCCTGGAATTGCTGGCAGTAAGTACCGAATGGTGTCGTGCATACGACTCAAGTGAGACGCGGAGACCGGGTAGCCATCCGCTGACAGCCGCCGTGAAAGCTCACGTAATGAGATAGACTCCCCTGCCTCTGTTTCATACAGCGCTCTCGCTTTGTCGACCCCAATAGCCCGCTCAATGAACAGGAGCTGGCCTTGGAGGTCGTTTTCAGCCAAGTGGCCGGTGAGCGAGATGATTTCGCCCCGAACGGCGTCCCAGGGTCGAAATAGGCAGTGAAACTTGAAGTACTTCTCGTCGCCGGTCTCACGATACAACTCGTTTAAAATTGCCAGGCGAGTGTTGCCGCCGTTGCGGATCCGGTACTTATCTTCCCCAGGTTTACGAGTGACGGGAGGTGGCGTATCGAGTCCCCGATTTCGTATCGACTCTTTAATTTCATCGTACTTCGGGTTACGAGTCGTCCTTGGGTTTTCGTCATACGGCAGCGTTTCGTCGAGAGTCAACAGCATGGGGGTATCGACGATGGGGTCGCTCATTCGCGCTGCCACCGGCGACTTCGATTCAAACGCCGGCAGCAACAGCTTATCTTTCATGGTTTGGGCCAAAGACGCTTTCATACTCTGGCTCCTGGCTGCTCATAAGCCGGGCTTGCCGCCAAAAGCTGGTCAATGATTTTCAAAGCACGATCCAGAGCAGCTTCAAGTTCGGCAGTTGTCTCCAGCCGATAAACAATTTCTGAGTTCATCGACCTGGCGTTTTCACGTGCTTCCAACGCGATGCGTTCGCGCATCCCGTCGGGCAGGCGAATAACGAATTTTTCTTCATGCAGACGCTGTGGTTTGTTACTCATGGTGGGCTCCGATGCCTAGGGTAGAAAGTGTGTTCAGCGACGTTTCAACTGATCAGTGAGTTGGGTAGGTAACCCCTTGATGACTAATGAATTGGACGCCTCGTCGTACTCGATCTTGTCCCCTAGCAGATGCGCTTCAAAACTGATGGACAAGCCTTCGGCACGGCCGGTGAACCGACGGAATTGGTTGAGAGTGCGTTTATCCAGGGGGATTTCCGGCGACAGGCCGTAGTCCTTATTGCGGATATGGTCGTAGAACGCCTTGGGGCGATCTTCATCGATCAAGCCTGACAGTTCCTCCAGGCCCATGGGTTCACCGAGCTTGGCCTGGCTGGTGGCGTAGTCCACCAGGGCCTTGGTTTTCTCGCGGGCCGATTCGTCTGGCAGGTCTTCGTTTTCAACGAAGTCGCTGAACGCCTTGAGGAGGGCGCGGGTTTCGCCCGGGCCGTCGACGCCTTCCATGCAGCCAATGAAGTCGCTGAAATACCCCGAGATCTTCTTACCGTTTTTGCCTTTGATGTACGAGATGTACTGCTTGGATTGCTTGTTGTTCTGCCACTCGGACAAGTTGATACGCGCTGCCAGGTGCAACTGGCCAACGTCCAGGTGGCGTGAAGGAGTGACGTCCAGATCGTCAGTAACCACCACGCCTTCACTGTGGTGGAGCAGGGCGACAGTTAGGTAGTCGGTCATGCCTTGCTGGTAATGGGCAAACAGTACGTGGCCACCGGTGGAGAGGTTGGACTCTTCCATCAGCTTTTGCAGATGCTCGACCGCCGTGTGGCTGAAGGCGGTGAAGTCCTGGTCACCTTCAAAGTACTGCTTTAACCAGCCGCTAAACGGGTGCGCGCCGGACTCGGCATGGAAGAAACCCCAGGCCTTGCCTTGTTTGGCGTTATAGCTCTCGTTGAGGTCGGCAAGCATGTTCTCGATGGCGACCGATTCGGATAGCTCCGAATCGCGTGCCTGGAGAACAGCAGGTGTGCCATCGGGTTTTTTGTCGATCAGGTGGACGATGCAATGACGGATAGGCATTAGATTGCCTCCTGCGAGTGTAGGGTTTGAGCTCGATCAGCACGACGAATACGGGCTTTGGCGTTGAGGCCTGAGCGGTAATCGCTTGCGGTTGATGAGGTGTAAATCGATCCAAGGCCAGATTTCGTGAACTTGATATGGCCACCTTGAGTGCGAGACACCGTCCAGCCATTCGCTTCAGCAAACTTCACGAGTACACGAAGGCTCTCGCTTTTTCCGCGTAGGAGATTGGTGGTCATAGCTCTGCATCCCTGTCTGCCAGAACGTTACCGGTCTGGATCGCGATGATTTCAGCCTGATCGCCAGGAAACTTGGTACCGAGCTCATGCAAAAAGTGACGCGTAGCCTCACGTGCTCCAGGCACGCGGAACACCACGCTGCAGTGCTGAACTTCCGCGGGGTGTTGCAGGTGAGACATGACGGCCACTTTCAGCGAGCAGCACTGGAGGTAGCGGGGCACCCAAACCGACCAGAAGTAGCTGGATAGCAAGGCGCCCGCACAGAGCAGTTCAACGGTAATTGTTGCGCTGGGCGTGTTGGTCAGCTCGACGTAGCCGAGCTTCTCAAACTCCAACAGATCCTCACGCATGCTCATTGGGACCACGGTGCTGTGGTCACGAGCAAGGCGGCCGATCGCTTGAGCTAATGCGTCGAGCTCCACCGGGTTGATCCCAGATTTATGGGCATGAGCCACAGCAGAGGCTTCGAACACGGCACCGGCATGGATACTAGGAAATAGCTCGGCGCTACTGTGCATCCGACACCTCCTGAAGCTCCTCGATGTCATAGCTATTGCAAGTAGGGCAAATAAGCTCGTCCACTTCACCGCCGGGTAAGGCTGGAGCGCCACTCACTTGATGTTTCGGGTGGTGGCTATCGCATTGAAGGCACCAGTGAGTGATGCGTACGAGAGTATTCATCGCTGAGGTGTGCTTTTTCATAGTTGAGCCCCTTGCCAGCCGGCGTTGGGACTGAGGTTGGCAAACCGGGTCTGATTGGCGATGAAGGCTGTTCGTACGGTCCCAGTTGGGCCGTTACGCGCCTTGCCGAGAATGATTTCTGCAATGCCTTTGTGTTCGCTCTGAGGGTGGTACACCTCGTCCCGGTAGACGAACATAATCAGGTCCGCGTCCTGTTCAATCGCACCGCTATCACGCAGGTCTGCGTTGATCGGACGCTTATTTGGCCGTCGCTCCAGTTCTCGGTTGAGCTGGGAAAGCGCAACCACCGGGCAATTCATCTCTTTCGCTAGGGCCTTGAGGGACTGGGATATAGCGCTGATCTCGTTGGCCCTGTTTTCCTGACCTGGGCAGCGCATGAGCTGCAGGTAATCGATCAGGATCAAGCTCGGGTGTCCGAAGCGACGAGCTGCTCGACGAGATTTAGCTCTGATTACTGCAGGCGTGAGCGCTGATGAGTCGTCGATGACCAGCCGCTCTCCATAGCCATTAATACGAGAAACCGCTGCAGTCAGCTTCGGCCAATCATCATCATCGAGCTTGCCCTTCAATAGCCTGCCCAGATCGATATGGCCTAGGATGCCCATCAATCGATACATCAGTGCTTTGGCCGGCATTTCCATGCTGAAAACCTGAACTGTACGATCAAGCTTTGCCTGCAGAGCCGTATCTATGAAGTTCAAGGCCAGAGAGGTCTTCCCCATAGACGGGCGCGCGCCGAGGATGATCAGGTCGGCTTCTTGAAAACCCGACGTCAGCTCGTCCAGGTCCTCCAGGCCTGAAGGCAGGCCGGTCACGGTGATATTGCCGTTGAAATGTTCGTCTATTTGTTCGACGACATTCGTCAGGCACTGGTTGATATTGACGAATTCCGTTGCGCTCTTGCCCTCACCCAGAGCGAACAGTTGCTGTTCAATAGATTCTTGAACATCCTCCGCACTTGCCAACGGGTCTGTCGCCTCGCGAGAGCATTGGTATCCAAGGGACATGAGCTGTCTGAGCCGAGAGCGATTACGCACGATGGATGCGTAATGCTCGATGTTGGCTACAGACGGCGTGTTTTTGGCCAGCTCGCCCAGATAGCCCAGCCCTCCGGCTTCGTCTGGCTCCTCCAACGCGTTGTGGACGGTGACGATGTCGAACGGAATCGACTTGTCAGCAAGGCTTGCCATTGTCCGGAACAGCAACCGATGGTCGTGTCGAAAAAAATCAGAGGCATCCAGTTTGTCCGCGACGAGATCCCAGGTGTTGTTGTCGAGCAGTAGCCCACCTAACACACCTTGTTCAGCCTCTACGGAGTAGGGCGGTGATAGGTCAAGGTGATTCATTTCCCTGACTCCTGACCTATCTGAAGAAAACCACTCCCGTTGCGTGCCCCCAGGGCTTTGACCATGTCGACTTCAACCTTCGCTGAATTGATCATGACCTGAGCAACCTCCGCTACCGCTTTAGCCCGTTCGATTTCCATTGGTTTTTCCGGGTCCAGGAGGCTCTCGATCGCGACGAACAGGTGATTACGTAGATCTTCAATCTTGTTCTTCATTTTCAACCTCCCGGATGGTGCGTTTGAGTTTGCCGATAGCGCGTATTGCGGATTTCAGCTCTTCCGGATACCGATGAATGGTGTTACGACGCATGCGTTCTGCCCTCGTCAGTAACTCCAGGTTATTCAGGGCTATATGGGCCTTGTTGCCGTCCTTGAAGCACACGCACATGTTTAAAGGGACTGGTCCGTGATGCTCCTCCCAGAGCAGTACGTGCACCGCTTTCCAGTCAACGGGTGGATAACCGGTATCAGTGATTTTCTTCTGCTGATAGCCGTCAGGAGTCGTGCGCAGGCTGCCAACAGGGAGCCAGTTCCCTGGTTTATTCCCCGCCTTAAACTGCGTTTGAGTCATGCGACCAGAGGAGGGGAGCCCCTTGAGGCCCTTATTCCACGGGACAAAACCCTTGGGAAAGCGGAATTCAGCGCCCAACTTGCCGTCAAGCCGGCCACAGAGACTACTGCGAAGAAACTCGGTGCTTTTGCTCAAACCCAGCCGTTTGGCTTTGGCATAGACCTGATAGACGCTGAGCCCCAATTCGGCGGCTAGGACATGAGTCGGTTCATCGGGATAACGGGCAATGAGCGTGCGCTCTTCTGCCTCACTCCAAACATGGTGTTTGTGAACCGGGGTAAGTCCAAGCTGGGATCTGGCTTTTTCCAGCGCCGCCATGGCCAAAGGTGGAGGCGAATGAGTTCTCATTGGCTCCTCCCATGCCCAAGGGCTCCTTGCGACTGCTGTCCAACACCACGATGCAGCCTGGCATGCTTGCCCTGGTCCCATCCCGCTTGCAAAGAGCGGGTGTCATGACCTTTGGCTTCGATGGGCTTGATAATGGCTAGTGTTAGTTTTGGATGGTGCCATTCCAGGTAGGCTTGGATCTCCAGCGCAGTGTTTTCGTCTATCCCGCCTGCAAACTGGTGCACCTTAGAGGCGACGGCATTGAGCCAGCCCTCTGCAAACAGTTGGCCACGGTGACGTTTGGTTTTTTGTTGGCAGCGCTTCTGCCGGGCAACATGAGCTCGTCGGGCTGCGACAAGCTGGTGATGCAGCGTTGAATAGGTGTGAGCTGCCAGCTCGGGTGAAATACCCTTCCCCAAGAACTTGAAGGACCAGCCAAGCAGCGGATTGAAATACGCCAAGTGGCTGCAATCGAAGGCTTGGGAGCAGATTGAGGCCAGGTTGTGCAGCCAATCCTGCGGTGCCCTACGGGTTTTGGTACCCACAATGGCTTCTTTGATTGTATGGGCAGCAACTTCGGTGTGTTCCAGGTTGTACTGCTTCATCAAATGGCGAGCTTGACGAAGTGCAATTTCCACTTCGTTTGGGGCAGCGCCTTGTGACTTGGCCAGCGCCATGAGTTTGGCAACCTTGCAGAGGACTTTTTGCTTGTCCATCATTCGCCCCCTTCCTTTTGAAGGCTGGGGGAGAGCGCCTCTGACCACAGGCGAAGTGTTTCTTCCTCATCAGCAGAGAGGTGAGTCCGGGCAAGGCAGTCCGCAACCTTCTGTTTCAGGGCATCAAGGCGGTCTTGAACACTTGACCCATCGTCGTAAGCAATCTCTTGCTCAACAGCTTGCACAACGTCATTACGAAGAGAGAGAACCGTGCTTATCCAAAAAGCACTTGGGCTGGTCCAGCCAATGAGCTTTCGAGTTCTGGCAGGCGACAGGTAATCACGGAGCCTGAGATTGAACTCCCTAGGGGAATAACCATTCCTGAAAACGTCTGCTCGATTAAGCGTCAGCGCTGTTTTAAGAATATCTAGAAGAGGGTCCAAAGCCGTTGGCTCAGGAGCAAAGGGTTCTAAATATGTTTCAGCTACCAGGCGTTTGGCTTCGGCATATCGACTTTGCTGACGGCGTTTGGCTTGGTTTTCGTCGCGGCCGCGCTTTTCCTTCGCGTGCTTAATGTTCGAGTTCACTGACTCGATAAGCTTCGCGGCGTCCTGCAAAAGCTGAAGCTGGTCAACGCTCAACTGAGCGCCAATCCGACCGGGTAATTGGTAACCGCTTGTCAGGGCTCGGATTTCTCGTGCGGTTCCACTGAGCTTGGCTTGCAAGCTGCGCAATTGCTGAGCGCTGTAGTACTTGCCAACCTCTAGGATGAGGTTTGCAGTAATACTGCGGGCGTCGGTAATGGAGGGCTTCGCCATTTCAACGACCCTCCCTCACCAAGTTAGCTACCTTTTCCTCGGTCATGGCCTCGAAGCGGTCACGCCATTCTGGAAAAAGCTCAATGGCCAATTGGCGGATCACGACAAGGGCTGCAGGGGATATGCGGTTGGAAGGCTGTCTGTATTCCAAGCGGTGTACTGGGACGCCCAGGGATGAACTGTTACGAAACACCACTGCGGAGGGGACGACGCATTCCAGAACGTTGATTTCGTCATTGTCCTGGAAAATTTCCCGTACCGACTGCTCGATCATTTGCGCGTCGGTGGTTTGGTCGAGATTGTTGACGACGATCCGCACAGGAGGGATTTTCATGCCCAGGCGCCCATAGGCGCGCAGGCCGTCCAGCATCTGCATGGATCCCCGGCTGAACTCCCGTGCAGCGAGCATATTGGGCGGAAGTGGGGATATGACCAAATCAGAGGCTAGGACCACCATTTCGAGCATTGCCGACCTGGCGCCTTGGGTGTCAATCAGTACCAGGTCGAAATGATCTTTGAAGCCCGGCATCAGGTTGGCGAGTCGCAACCGTCCGTCAGGTGCTTGCAGGATCAGGCTGTTCAGTTGGTTGTTGATGTCGTTGGAAATGACAAGCGACAGGTTTGGTATCGTGGTGCTGGATATGATCTTGGCTGATTCGGTGATATTGAATGCCAGCAGGTCGTAGATGCCTCCTTGAGCTTCATCGACCAATTGGTAATACGAGGAGAGCGAAGGCTGTGCAGGATCTAGGTCGATCATGAGCACGCGCAGGCCTGCATCCGCACAAAAAGCGCCGAGGTTGGCCTCGATGGTAGTTTTGCCTACGCCGCCTTTGGTCGAAACGACCGCAGAGATTTTCATGGTTTGGAGCCTCTAATGTGGGTTCATTAGAGGCTGCGAGGCCACGGAAACAGCTATGTGTAGCGAACACGATCCTGGGCTATGAAGCACTAAAACCAATTGTCTTTTAACCAATTGGTCGTAGGTTCGAATCCCACACGACCCACCATTTTTGAGACCAGTTAACGCTGGAATCGAATCTTAAGATCAGAGGCCAAAAGCGCTGATCGAAGAAGGCGACTGAGAGGTCGCCTTTTTTTTACCGGGGTATAGCGCAGTCCGGTAGCGCGCCTGCTTTGGGAGCAGGATGTCAGGAGTTCGAATCCCCTTACCCCGACCATATTAAAAATCCTCGTATCGAAAGATACGGGGATTTTTTTTGTGCGCGGAATCCTGGCCTCACCACAAAACAAATGTGGGAGCGGGCTTGCTCGCGAAAGCGGTGTGTCAGCCAGTGCATCTGGCACTGAACCACCGCTTTCGCGAGCAAGCCCGCTCCCACACTCACCGAGTCCTATCCCGGAACGTGCTGTCAGTGCAGTTTCAGGCGCGGCTCGGTCCCTCGCCCGATCTTGCTCCCCAGCATCAGCATCGCCGTGCGGAAGAAGCCATACAGCGCCATCTGGTGCATGCGATACAGCGACACATAGAACATCCGCGCCAGCCAGCCTTCCAGCATCACGCTGCCCGTCAGGTTGCCCATCAAGTTACCCACCGCCGAGAAGCGCGACAGCGAGATCAGCGAGCCGTAGTCGGTGTACTTGTACGACGGCAGGTCCTTGCCCTCGATTCGCAGTTTCAGCGACTTGGCCAGCAACGATGCCTGCTGGTGAGCTGCCTGGGCCCGTGGCGGCACATTGCGATCGGTGCCGGGTTGCGGGCAGGCCGCGCAGTCACCAAAGGCGAAGATGTTCTCGTCGCGGGTGGTTTGCAGGGTCGGCAGCACTTGCAGTTGGTTGATACGGTTGGTTTCCAGGCCGTCGATGTCCTTGAGGAAGCCTGGCGCACGAATCCCGGCGGCCCATACCTTGAGACTGGCCGGGATTACTTGGCCGCTGCTGGTGATCAGGGCGTCGGCCGTCACTTCACTCACGGCGGAGTTGGTCAGGACGGTCACCCCGAGTTTCTCCAGGGTTTTATGCACAGGCCCGCCGATCCGCTCCGGCAGGGCAGGCAGCACCCTTGGGCCGGCTTCGATCAGGGTGATGTGCATGTTTTCCGGCTTGATCTTGTCCAGGCCATAGGCGGCCAGTTCATGTGCGGCGTTATGCAGCTCGGCGGCCAGCTCGACGCCGGTGGCACCGGCGCCGACGATGGCGACGCTGATCTGCTCTACCACGTCCGTCTGCCCGGCATGGGCGCGCAGATAGTGATTGAGCAATTGCTGGTGGAAACGCTCAGCCTGCTTGCGGGTGTCGAGGAACAGGCAGTGTTGCGCCGCGCCTTCGGTGCCGAAGTCATTGGTGGTGCTGCCGACGGCGATCACCAGGCTGTCGTAGCCCAGCACGCGCGCGGGCACCAGTTCCCGGCCTTCTTCGTCGAGGGTGGCGGCCAGCTGGATTTTTTTCTGCTCGCGATCAAGCCCGCTCATGCGCCCCAGCTGGAACTCGAAGTGGTTCCATTTGGCTTGGGCAACATAATTGAGTTCGTCTTCCGAAGAGTTCAGCGAGCCGGCCGCCACCTCGTGGAGCAAGGGTTTCCAGATGTGGGTGAGGTTGGTATCCACCAGGGTGACGCTGGCGGTGCCGCGCTTGCCCAGAGTCTTACCCAGGCGGGTAGCCAACTCCAGGCCGCCGGCGCCGCCGCCGACGATAATAATACGATGGGTCATGGGGATATCTCGCAAGGCTAAAGGAAATCGGTGCAGTTACCCGAGCGAGCGCCAGGCAGCTCATAGCGTCAGGTAACTCAAAAGGCGGCTCAGCAAACCCAGGCCGATCACTGCAACCAGCACCACGGCAAGGAGCAGCCAGGGCCGGAAAGGCTTGCGCTCGACTTGGTTCTGGGACAGTTGCAGGTACTCTTCGACATGCTGTTGGTCGTCGGGGTTCAGGCGGCTGGTCATAAAGGCCTCGTCAGGTAGACGTTGCTGAAGGGCGCCACGTTACAGTCGGGTGATTGGCGGCATTGCCTGAAGCATAGTCGCCAACCCGATCACAGGCTGATGCCCACATCGAACACTATGCTGCGCCCCAGATTGTTGCGCAAGAAGTCCGGTGCGTCCGGGTGCGCGAACAGTACGCGGGCGAAGGTCGGCCCCACGAGGGACAGCGAGCGCCAGCCCTGGCGCAGGTACTCGGTGGGAGGAGGGAAGTGACTGTTGAGGTCCAGTACTTCGCGCTTGAGGCTGGCGAAGGCGATGAGGTCCAGCTCCCCCAGGTCCATCCCGCGCTCTTTATAGTTGTGGGCCTTCTTGCGCAGGGTGGGCGCCAGGCGCAACAGGAATTCGTGGGCGGGAATGCGCCGGGGCTTGGCTTCTCGCCGAACCAGTTGGCTCAGGGAAAACGCGCTGCGCCGCCGCAGCAGTTCGTCACGCCATTCATCGTTCAGGCGCCGGCCTTCATCGAGTACGAAAAACACTTCAAAACTGGCGTCGCGAAACAGCACGTCCGGCGGCTCTTGCCCGGCGGCGTGGAATTCTTCGGCGCGGTAGGGCACGTTCAAGCCTTGCAACAGGCGCTGGCAGACCCAACGCTCACGCTCCCATTTGCGGGCATTGGACAGGAAAGCATTGGCTTGTTCGGCCGCTACGGTGAGCAGGCGCAGATAATCTGAGTCATCCATGTCACCAGCTTAGCGTCCAAATGATGACCGCAGGAAGTCCTGCGTCAAAAGGTCGGTGTAGACTGGCCACTCGACAGTGTCCCGTGGCATGAGGAGTATGCAGTGAAGGGTTTTGTGGTGCTGTTCTTGAGTCTTTTGCCCGTGTGGGCCCACGCCGTCGAAGTGGGTGAGCGTGTTGCACCCTGGACGTTGCTTGATCAGTTCGACCAGGCCTACACCCTGGATGAGCAGGCGCAAACCTTGCTCGTAGCGCGCAGCATGGACGCCGCCAAGATCGTCGATACGGCGCTGCAGGGCCAGCCCAAGGGTTACCTGGAGGCTCGGCATGTGGTGTTTCTCGCCGATATCCAGCGCATGCCCCGGCTGATCGCGAAGATGTTCGCGGTGCCGGCGATGCAGGCCTACAACTATCGCGTCATGCTCGACCGCGATGCCCGTGTTACCCCGCGCTATCCCGCACCTGTGGATAAAGTGCTGTGGCTGCAACTGGATCACGGGACGCTGGTGGCGCAGCACGAATACGACTCCGCCGCTGAACTGCGCCAGGCCCTGGAGCAGGTGCAGCCGTGATCAGCGCAGCGGTGTTGGCGCCGGAAACCCTCAGCATCGGCTGGCTGCTGTATGCGCCGGTGGTGATGTGGGCGCTCCTGCGTTCGCCGTGGGTCGAGCTGTTTGCCGACCGCCGACGCCAGCACTTGCTGTTCGGCACCGTATTCGCACTGTTCATGTTGTGGTTGGTGCGCCGGGATTTCGACACTGGGGTGTCCTACCACTTCATCGGCATGACCGCCGTGACCTTGTTGCTCGATTGGCCCCTGGCGATTGTCGGAGGCTTTGCCGCGCAAATCGGCCTGGTGTTGCTCGGCCGCCAGGACCTGGCCGCCGTGGGGATCAACGGCATGCTGCTGATCCTGTTGCCGGTGCTGGTCACCGAAGGCTGTGCGCTGCTGGTGGAGCGGGCGAGGCCACGCAATCCCTTTGTGTATATCTTCTGTTCGGGCTTTTTCGCCGCCGCACTGTCGGCCTTGTTGTGCCTGCTGGCAGGCCTGGGGCTGCTGTGGTTCGATGGCCGTTTTGCGATGCCGGAATGGATCGAGGATTTTGTCGGCTACTTGTGGCTGATCATTTTCCCCGAGGCCTTTATCAACGGCATGGTGATCAGCGCCCTGGTGGTGTTCTGCCCCGAGTGGCTGGAGACATTCAACCGCACTCGCTACCTCTCGGCGCCCTGGAAGGATGACGATCCGCGGCCTTGATCCAGGTCAAATGCCGCACGCGCAAGTGGTCGCATGCTCTGCAAAATTTCCAGGAGCACGGAATCATGAGTGTGTACGAGTGGGCACGGCAGGAGTTACGCAGAAGCCAGGACGCGGCGCAGGAAATCGGCTTTGACCCGGGCTTGACCCTGCGCGCCATGCTCAGTGCGGTGGTGCAGCAGAGCAAGGGCGTGCGCAGTTTTGAAGACCTGGCCGACGAGCTGCAGTACCTTGCAGAGAATCTCGACGACCAGCAGGACTATGGCTTTATGCGGCCTTAGTGTTTGGGCTGAAAGTCTTCGGAGAACAGGTCGTCCTCGGCGTCCGGGCTGACCGGGATCTTGTGTTCCTCGGACGCCCAGGCGCCCAGGTCGATCAGTTTGCAACGGTCCGAACAGAAGGGACGGTTGACGTTTTCTGCTTTCCATTCCACAGGTGCGCCGCAGGTTGGGCATTCGACGTTCAAGGGTTGGCTCATGATCGGCCTCCACGCAAAGTAAGGTAAAAGTGGTGCAGTCGCTCGACCTCGGCGTGCAGCCGGGCCAGGTCCTGGTCATTGACCAGCACGTCATCGGCATGGCGCAGGCGGTCTTCACGGGTGGCCTGGGCCTTGAGAATCGCCTGCACCTGCGCTTCGCTGATGCCATCGCGTTGCAGGGTACGCTGTATCTGCAACGATTGCGGCACGTCGATCACCAGCACCCGCTGGGTCATGGTGTACTGGCCGGACTCGATCAGCAGTGGTGACACCAGGATCGCGTAAGGCGATTGTGCACGCGCCAGGTGGCTGCGAATCTCCTCGGCGATCAGCGGGTGCAGCAACGCCTCCAGCCAGCGGCGCTCGTCGGGCACTTCGAAGATCAGCTTGCGCAACGCGCCGCGGTCCAGTTGCCCGTCAGGCTGCAGCACACCCGCACCGAAATGCCCGGCAATCTGCGCCAGGGCAGGGCGCCCGGGTTCGACTACCCAGCGCGCGGCGTGGTCGGCGTCAATCAAGTCCACGCCAAGCCGGACGAAGTGTTCGGCGGCGGCGCTTTTGCCACTGCCGATGCCGCCAGTGAGGCCAAGAATCCAGGGTGTTGCGACAGAAGTGGTCATCTGAAACCGACAGACTGCAAATAGAAGTCGGTTATTTGACCACCCCAGAGCAATGCAATCCAGCCGGCAATTGCCAGATACGGACCAAAAGGCATTGGAGTGGATGCCTGGGCTTTGCGCAGGCGCAATAGAATCAGGCCTCCCATCACACCCACCAGGGAAGACAGCAACAGCGTCATCGGCAGGATCTGCCAGCCGCCCCAGGCACCGAGCATGGCCAGCAGCTTGAAATCCCCGTGCCCCATCCCGTCCTTGCCGGTAATCAGCTTGAACACCCAGAACACCGACCACAGGCTCATGTAACCGGCTACCGCGCCCCACAGCGCATCGTGCAAGGACACAAAAACGCCAAAGCTGTTGAGGATCAGGCCCAGCCACAGCAACGGCAGCACCAGCACATCCGGCAGCAGTTGGTGGTCTGCATCGATCAGGCTCATCGCCAGCAAGCCCCAACTCAACAACAACACCGCTCCGGCTGCCCAGCCAAAACCGAAATGCCAGGCGACAACCGCCGAGATCAGCCCGCACGCCAGTTCTGTGATGGGATAACGCGCGCCAATAGGTTGATGGCAACTTGAGCAACGTCCCTTGAGCAGTACATAACTGAGCAGCGGAATATTCTCCCAGGGGCGAATCGGGTGGCTGCAGTGTGGGCAACAGGAGTTGGGGCGCATCAGGTTATAGGGAGCCGCGATGGGCTCGGCGGGAAGCCCCAGTACTTCATGGGCCTGGGCTCGCCATTCGCGCTCCAGCATCTTCGGCAGGCGCCATACCAGCACGTTGATAAAACTGCCGACAATCAAGCCCAGCAGCAACGCGCCTGACACAAACACCCACGGCTGATAAACGAGGATTTCAGTCAGTGGCGTGCTCAAAAGGCTGTACCGAGTTGAAAGATCGGCAGGTACATGGCCAGCACCAATGCCCCGACGATGCCACCGAGTACCACCATGATCAGCGGCTCCATGAGGCTGGTAAGGTTGTCCACCAGGTTATCGACGTCAGCCTCGTAGTGGCAGGCGACTTTTTCCAGCATGTTATCGAGGGTGCCCGACTCCTCGCCGATAGCCGTCATCTGGATCGCCATGCCTGGAAACAGGCCGCTTATGGCCATGGATTCATTCAGCTGGATTCCGGTTGCAACGTCGTGCCGCATACGATTGATTGCCTGTCTGAACTGCCCGTTACCCGTGGCGCCGGCCACGGAATCCAATGCCTGCACCAATGGAACGCCCGCCGCAAAGGTGGTCGAGAGCGTGCGAGCATAGCGGGCGACCGCCGATTTTTTCAGCAGTGTGCCTGCCACGGGAGCTTTCAACAAACTGGCATCGAGCCAGTGGCGAAAGCCTGTGGACGAGCGATAGGCTTTGCGCATTCCTGCGAAACCGGCACCCGCGGCCAGGATCAGCATCCACCAGCTTTGCTGCATGAACTCCGACAGGCTGATGACGCCCAGGGTAAAGCCCGGCAGTTGTGCATCGACGCCGGCAAACAACCCCTGAAACTGCGGCACCACGTGAATCAGCAGGATTGCGCTGACAGCGGTGGCGACTGCCAGTACCGTCACGGGATAGGTCATGGCCTTCTTGATTCTGGCTTTCAGCTGTTCGCTTTTTTCCAGGTGAATGGCCACCCTTTCCAGCAGCGATTCGAGTGCGCCCGCCTGTTCACCCGCCGCAACCAGGTTGCAGTACAGATCATCGAAGTAGCGTGGGTATTTCTGCAAGGCGACAGCCAGGCTGCTGCCGGCGGCGTTCTCCTGCTTCAAGCCTTGTACCAGCGCCCCCATATGCCGGTTGTCGAAGCCCTCGGCGATGATATCCAGCGCCTGTAAAAGTGCGATACCAGCCTTCAGCAGCGTCGCCAATTGGCGGGTGAAGAGGGCGATCTCTGCCGGTTTGACCGGCAGGGCGAGGCTCGGCCAACCGGCGAATTTCTTGCGTACGCGCCCAGGATTGATACCTTGCTGGCGCAGCAGTGCCTTGATCAGGGCGGGATTGTGACCACGGGTTTCTCCGGATACCTTGCGCCCTTTGCGGTTGACGCCTTCCCAGGCATAGATCGCTGAAACATCATTCATTTCACGGTTCCGCACACAGACAGTGGAAGATTTATAGCTTAGTCAGGTGACGGATTCGGGCAGGCTCGCCGTGAGCGAAAAAATGTCAGTTTGTGCGTCTTGTTCAGCATTGGTTGCGCGGGGGTGAGTACACTGGCGCGGTTGCCGAGACGGGGTGCAGGATGCGCCTCGCGAAAGGTTTTATTCTGGAGAGTGAATGTGATGCGTCAGAAAGGTTTTACCTTGATCGAATTGTTGATCGTCGTGGCAATCATCGGCATTTTGGCCACCATCGGCCTGCCCATGTACACCAAGCACCAGGCCAAGGCCAAGTTCACCGCAGGGCTGGCCGAAGTCTCCGCGTTGAAGGCGGGCTTTGAAGACACGCTGAACCAGGGGACGCCACCGACCCTGGCGTTGATTGGCGGGACCAGCCCAACGGCCAACTGCAAGATTGACGTGACCGGCGACATCGCCACCGGTGCTGGCACGATTGCCTGTGAAATCCTCGACGCACCCGCGCCGGTCCTGGGCAAGATCATCACCTTGACCCGTAGCGCCACAACCGGCTGGAAGTGCACCACCACGGCAGAAGACCAATACGCCGCTAAAGGTTGTGCTTCCGGCGGCGCGTGATCATCAGGTCGTCTACTGTTTACGCAGCAAGGAAGAGCGTGTGTGTAAACCGCTCTACGCCCATCACAAGGAAGTAGAGGTTGCCGATGACGTCGTCTGTCCAGCAGCGGGGGAACATATTCCTCATCGTGGTTATGTGTCTGCTGATGCTGGCGATCTGCGCGCCTTTCAGTAGCCATGACTGGCAACGTGCGGTGCAGATATCGGTGGGGCTGTGTGCAGTGGTGTATGGGCTGTGCTTGCCGCGGGCAGAGCGATGCGTCGACAGGTCGACAGCGCTCGGGGTGTCGCTGATTGGGGGCGCTGGGCTGGTTTCGGCCCTGTTGGCCCACCAGCCACTCTGGGCGTTGACCGAGCTGGCGCTGCTCATCAGTTGTTGCGCCACTGCTGTGGCTTTCAGCCGGGCCAGGCGCAATGGGGATGAGTCCCTGGATCGTGTATTGGTCCTGTTCGTATTGCTGCTGTGCACGGTTAAAAGTATTCAATATCTGCACGCCGGGGTCCTCGCCTTCACCAGCGGCGAAGCAATCGTGAATACCGATTTGCTGTTGTCCGGGTTCTCCAATAAACGTTTCTACGGTCAGTTCCAGACCTTCACCCTGCCGCTGCTGGCGCTTCCCTTGCTGGTTTCAAACGTCGCTCGTCCAGCGCGGGGCGCAGTGTTCGCTCTGCTGTGTGTCTGGTGGCTGATCGCGATCGGTGGCGGTACCCGCGGCACCTGGCTCGGTATGGGCGCTGCCGGCTGCGTGCTGATGTTCCTGGGGCCGCAGGGGCGCCGTTGGCTGGGCTGGCAGTTGGCGGCACTGGCCTGTGGGTTAGTGTTGTATTGGTTGGTCTTCACGGTGCTGGCAGGGTACTTGGGGATTGTAATTTCCAATGGTGCCGTAGATCGACTGACCACCAGCCTCTCGGGGCGTGGGCCGATATGGTGGCAGGCCTGGAGCATGATTATCGAGCGGCCCTGGCTGGGTTTCGGGCCGATGCATTTTGCCGACATCGCCAATGACATTGCCGCTCACCCTCACCAGGCGATTCTGCAGTGGGCCAGCGAATGGGGCGTACCGTCGACGCTGTGCGTGATCGCGTTGGTTGCGTGGGCGGGTTGGTCAACCTTGGGCGTGTTGCGTGAGCGTGCGTTGTCATTGGCGCCCGTGGACCTGCTGCGCCTGTGCCTGTTTGCCTCGCTGATCGGTGCACTGACCCAGGCACAGGTGGATGGGGTAATCGTGATGCCGGTGTCGCAACTCTGGCTGGCGCTCGTGGTTGGCTGGCTGATGGGATTGCATGTGTGGCGCGCTCCATCGGTCGCCCCGGTGCCGGCGTTGTACAGGGTGTGGATGGCCGCGAGCGTCGTGGCCGTCGGCTTGCTGGTGTTCGTCGCGATTCGTGATGTGCCCCGACTCAAGGAGCGCAGCGAGCACTACATGGGCCTGAGTAACGGTCACCTGCAGCCACGCTTTTGGGTGCAAGGCGTGATTGCCCTCGAAATGCAGTGAGTTGCCGGACGTCCAAGGCAGTGCTAGCTTTAGCCCACCGCCCGTGTAGCTCAGCCGGTAGAGCAGCGCACTCGTAACGCGAAGGTCGCAGGTTCGATTCCTGTCTCGGGCACAAAGGCAACACAGTTTTCAGATGATCCCAGAATGGTTCTGAAGGCCAGACGAACCGGTATTCATGCCTGTTCTTTTGTATCTGCGCGACCTTGATGACCCAGATGCATCCCCATTCCTCGATCTAAGAGAACGACATGACCACACAAGAAATGACCCAGGAAGCGCGGCACGAAGCAGCCCTCAAAAAGTACGTCGCGGAGTCGCCGGAACTGCTGGATGAGATCAAGGACCTGAGCGCCGATGATCAAAGGGACCAGATCCAATGGGCGTTTGAGGATGAGGCCGAGGCCCAGGGCCTGCAGCCATGGGAACTGACCCTGAAGTACACCTCCACCCCCGAAGCGTTCGAGGCGGCGCGCCTGGCTTTGCACAAGGAAGCGGCCGAGGTGTTGGGTGTCGATTGGAACGAGTATTGCGGGATGAACAATCTCGCGATCTGACACAAGTTTGATGTGGCGAGGGAGCTTGCTCCCGCTGGGTTGCCAAGCGACCCCAAAAACCTTGGGAGCGCTGCGCACTCCAGCGGGAGCAAGCTCCCTCGCCACAAAAGCAGGCGCTTACATTCAAGGGCGTTTCAGAGACTAAGCCGCATCGACAAATCCACCGCCTTCACATCCTTGGTCATCGCCCCGATGGAGATGTAGTCCACGCCGGTTTCAGCGATGGGCAGCAGGGTGCTTTCGTTGATCCCGCCACTGGCCTCCAGCTTGGCTTTGCCGTTGTTCAGGCGCACCGCTTCGCGCATGTCATCCAGGCTCAGCTCATCCAGCATGATGATGTCGGCGCCCGCCGCCAGTGCCTCACGCAGTTCCTCCAGGCTTTCCACTTCGATTTCCACCGGCTTGCCCGGGGCGATCTTGTGGGCGGCGCTGATGGCCTGGGCAATGCCACCACAGGCTGCGATATGGTTTTCCTTGATCAGGAACGCGTCATACAGGCCGATGCGGTGGTTGTGGCAACCACCGCAGGTCACTGCATATTTTTGCGCCAGGCGCAGGCCGGGCAGGGTCTTGCGGGTATCCAGCAGCTTGACCTGGGTGGACGCGACAAAGTCCGCCAGGTATTGGGCGCGGGTGGCAACCCCTGACAACAGTTGCAGGAAATTCAGCGCGCAACGCTCGCCACTGAGCAGCGAGCGGGCCGGGCCTTCGAGGTGAAACAGCGCCTGGTTGGGGCTGACACGTTCGCCGTCGCGCACCTGCCAATGCACCGCGACGCGTGGGTCCAATTGGCGAAACACCGCTTCCACCCAGGCCGTGCCGCTGATGACGGCGGCGTCGCGCGTGATGATCGTGGCCTTGGCCAGGCGTTCGGCGGGGATCAGTTGTGCGGTGATATCCCCGCTGCCGATGTCTTCCAGCAGTGCGCGACGCACGTTGGCTTCGATTTCGGCGGTCAGGTCGGCTAGACGAAGATTGGGCATAACAGGCTCCACAAACAAAGTGCCTGGATTATAGGGGCAGGGCGGGCCTGAACCCAAGGCAACTGGCACCACGGGTGCGGTGCGCGATGTTCATTTACACGGCAATCACAGAGTTCGCTGGCGCAACAACCCTCATTTGCAAGATAATCTCGCGCCTTGCAATTGGCGTCATAGCTTTGACGTCACGGTGATAGCCCGATTTTCGCAGTGCCCCGGCGTGCTTCGCGCAGTTGCTGCACCGATCTTTCACACAATCGAATACCGCCGTTTCAGGAGGCCAGGATGCACAATGACGGGAAGGTGGTGCCGATCAATAAGGCACGGGCGACGCCATCGCCGCTCGCCCGCCTGCCGGTGGTGTTGCTCCAGGTCCGTGACAAGGCGGCGCAGCAACTCAGGCAGGGACTGCAGGAGCTGTTTGATAACGCCGACGACACCCTGTTCGAAATGGCCGACAAGACCCGCAGTAACGTCGACCACGGTATTTTCTTTGAAGCCATGCGCGACCTGCGCCTCAAGCGCAAGAATTTCGAGCGTGGCTTCATGGAGCAACTCTACGAAGCGTTTGCCAATCTTGGCAACGTGGAGCGCGGTGAGCTGCAACTGATTCCGGTGGTGTCCTACACCGCGGCGCCCGGGGTCTCGGGCGATGAGCTGGAAAAAGCCGTCGCGCTCGAGGCCATGCTGGGCAAGGTGCTGCGCCGTGACGGGCTCGCCCTTGGGCAATTGACAGCCCGGCTTAATGCCTTGCTCGACAAACGCCTGGATGATCGGGACAACCCCCTGGGCCCGGCAATGCTGTGCGCGTTTTTTCTGCAAGCAGGACGCAGCCTTGGCGTGGAAATCCGGGTCAAGCTGATCATTCTCAAGCTGTTTGAGAAATACGTGCTCAGTGACGCTGATCTGTTGTACGGCGAAGCCAATCAGTTGCTGATCGCCACCGGCGTATTGCCCGAACTCAAGGCCGTGCCATCGCGGCGCGCCGTCGCCACGGCCGAGTTGCCTGAAGACACCCCGCCGATTGCCGGCCATCCGGCAGACGACAGCGGCCAGGAAGTTTTCGCGGCGTTGCAGGAATTGCTGTCGGCAGTGCGCGGCAGCGTGGCACCCACGCTGGAAGCCAGCGCCGAGACCCAGCCCATCTCCACCCGTGACTTGCTGCGCCTGCTCTCCCATTTGCAGCAATATGTGCCTGAGCCTGAGGTCGAGGATGATTTCGACCTGCGCAACCAGCTTGAACAATTGCTGACCCGGGTCAGCGTCAAGAGCGGCAAGTCTCGGGTGGTGGAGGATGCGGACGAGGATGTGATCAACCTGATCGCCATGCTGTTCGAGTTCATCCTCAATGACGGTACGGTGCCCGAATCCCTCAAGGCGCTGATCGCGCGCCTGCAGATCCCGATGCTGAAAGTGGCGGTGCTGGACAAGAGTTTTTTCAGCCGCACCAATCACCCGGCGCGACGCTTGCTCAATGAAATCGCTTCGGCGGCCATGGGCTGGAGCCAGCGCGACGATTATCAGCGCGACAGCCTGTACCTGCACATCGAGCAGGTGGTGCAGCGGTTGCTGAACGATTTTGTGGATGATCCGGCAATCTTTTCCCAGTTACTGACCGAGTTCACCGCGTTTACCCATGACGAGCGACGCCGCAGCGAATTGCTGGAGCAACGTACCCGCGATGCGGAAGAAGGGCGCGCCCGTACCGAAATCGCTCGTCAGCGTGTAGCCGAAGCCCTCAATCTGCGGTTGCTGGGCAAAGTACTGCCCGAGGTCGTGGTGCAGTTCCTGCAACAGGCCTGGAGCCAGGTGCTGTTGCTGGCGTGCCTGAAGCATGGCGAGCACTCGCCACAATGGCTGGCCGGGTTGCGCACCATGGACGAGTTGATCTGGAGTGTCGGCCTCAGCGAAGACACCGAAGCCGGCCGGCACCTGCTGGAGCAGTTGCCAGGCTTGCTGAAAGCCTTGCGCGATGGGTTGAGCGGCGCGGCATTCGATCCCTTCATTACCCGGGAATTTTTCACCCGCTTGCAAACCCTGCATGTCCAATCGTTCCGGGGCAGTGCCGAGGAACAACCGTCGCTGTCGCAAGTCGAGGTGCGCGAGGCATTCGTCCTCAGTCCCGCGGCACCGGCCATCGAGGCGAGCCTGCCGGAAGATGATCCCGACCTGCTCAAGGTTCGCCAACTGCGGATCGGTTGCTGGGTGGAATTTCAGGAAGACGCCGAAAACACCCTGCGTTGCAAGCTGACGGCGATTATTGCGCCGGGCAATACCTGTATTTTCGTCAATCGAACCGGCCTCAAGGTATTGGAAAAAAATCCGCTTGAACTGGCCCTGGAGTTCAAGCGCGGCGCGGTGCGAACCCTGGATGATGCGCTGTTGTTCGACCGCGCCCTGGCTTCGGTGATTGGCAACCTGCGCCAACTTCATCGCGCCAAGTGATCGCAACCAGACAGCGGAACGCGGCATACTGAGTCACCCCAGCCTCGTTCAAGGAACCAGTATGCAGTTGGACCCCGCCAGCGGTTGGTGCCAGGGCATTCGCCATTGCCCCTCGCCCAACTTCAACGAGCGCCCCGGTGGCGAGATTTCCCTGTTGGTGGTGCACAACATCAGCCTGCCACCGGCGCAATTCGCCACCGGCAAGGTGCACGAGTTTTTCCAGAATCGCCTGGATGTCACGGAACATCCCTACTTTGAAGGTATTGCCGACCTACGGGTTTCTGCGCATTTTCTGATTGAGCGTGATGGCGCGGTGACGCAGTTTGTCTCGTGCCGGGACCGGGCCTGGCATGCCGGGGTATCGAGCTTCGAGGGGCGTGAGACGTGTAACGACTTTTCCCTGGGGATCGAGCTGGAGGGCACTGATGACCTGCCCTTCACCGATGCCCAGTATCAATCCCTGATCGCCCTGACGCGCCAGTTGCTGGCGGCGTACACGGGCATTACCCGCCAGCGCATTTGTGGCCATAGCGATATCGCCCCGGGACGCAAGACCGACCCCGGACCCGAATTTGATTGGGCGCGCTTTCGCAGCGCCTTGCAGGATGGAGGACACGCACAATGAGTTTTCTGGTGTTGGTGCTGGCGGTATGGATCGAGAAGTTCTCGGCCCTGCGTCACCGAATACAACGTGATGGCGGTTGGTTGCGGGAACTGGCCAAGCTGGAGTCGAGCGCCAGCCTGGGCAAGCAGCCGTGGCTGATCCTCACATTGCTGGTGCTGCTGCCGGTGGCCTTGCTTGCGTTGTTGTTGCTGGTGCTGGAGCCAGTGGCCTATGGCCTGTTGGCGCTGCCGGTGCACTTGCTGGTGGTGATCTACAGCCTGGGCCGTGGCGATCTCCTGGCCGGATTGGGCCCGTTCCGTGATGCCTGGCGCCGGGGTGACCTGCAAGCGGCCGAACATGTGGCCGAACGTGACTTGAGCATCAGTGCCGACAGTGGTGAGCAGTTGCTGGAGCGGGTCCAGGGCCATCTGTTGTGGCAGGCCTACCAAAGCTTCTTCGCGGTGATTTTCTGGTACTTCCTCCTCGGGCCGGTGGCCGCCCTGGCCTACCGTCTGCTGGCGCTGGCGACCGAGAACAGCAAGAACCCACTGGTGGCCGAGCGTGCCGGGCAATTGCGCCATGCCTTCGACTGGTTGCCGGTACGTTTGCTGGCGGCGAGTTTCGCCCTGGTCGGCAACTTTGTGGCGGTCGGCCGGGTGATGCTGCATGAGCTGCTGAGCTGGGACATCAGTGCTGCGCAACTGGTGGAGAAGGTGGGCCTGGTGGCCGCGGAGATCCCGCCACCGGTGGTAGGCGCCGAGGGCATCAACAGCCTTGATCGTATCTGGGAGTTGCTGCTGCGTGCCGCCGTGCTGTGGTACGCCGGCTTTGCCATCTGGACCGTGCTGCCCTGATTTGCCCCCCCTGTAGGAGCGGGCAAGCTCGCTCCTACCTCGTTAACCTTAAGTTACAAACCTCCTTTTCGAATTGAGCTATACAGACAGAGCGCCAAATAGTGGCTATCTGCCGCCGCCCTGCGCCCTCAATAAAAATAAAAGAAAAGGGAGTTCACCTGTGAAGAGCTTGCTCTATCCCGCCGTCGCGTTCATGAACCGCCTGACCTTCGGCATGAAGTTCAGCCTTATCAGCGTGCTGTTCCTGTTCCCGATGCTGGCCACCAACTACTACCTGGTGCGCGATTCCTGGCGTGAATTCCAGGGCACTCGCATCGAGCTGCAAAGCCTCGACCTGCTGGGAAGCAGCCTGGCCCTGCGCCGCGACCTGGAAACCCTGAACAACCAGGTACAGATCAACGCAACCCTCGGCCAATCAGGCAAGGCCGGTGATATCGAAAACAAAATCACCGCCCTCGAAGACAGCCTGCTGCAGCGCCTGCAAAGCTTCCACGCCCTGTCCGCCGACCCTGAGCAGGCCGCCGCCTTCGAAGCCAAGCGCGATGAAATGATCGCCGCCTTCAAGGCCCAGCAACAGGAAACTTCACTGCTCAGCAAAAGCGCGCTGATCGGCAAACTCCTCAACAAGGCGCAGATGCTCAGCCAGATCATCGCCAGCCAGTCGGGTTTGAGCCGTGACCCCCAGGGCGACCTGCGCCAACTCAGTGAACTGATCACCAGCGTCACCCCGCAAGTCACCCAGACCCTGGGGGAAGGCCGGGCCATGGGGGCTTATTCGTTGGGCCAGGGTTTTCTCAATTCGTCGTCCAGCACTCGTTTTGACGAGCTGCTGCAGCAACTGGAAAAGCTCCAGGCGGAATACGGCCTGAAACTGCAGGATGCCCTCGGCTCCAGCAAGCCCGCCCACGCAGCGTTGGCGAGCCTGGCGGACGCGAGCAAGGCCAGCCTCAAGCAAGGCAGTGAGTTGTTCGAAGAGCAGGTCGTGGTGGCCGAAACCCTCGACGCCCCATGGCAAGGCTTCTACGACGACGTCAGCACGTTGATGGCCAAGACCTATCAGCTCGACGAAGCCACCCTGACCTTTCTCGAGCAGCAACTGGAGCAACGTCTGTCAGAAAACCGCACGCACATGATCGGATTGGTGGCGGCACTGGCGTCGGTGTTTTTGCTGATCTTCTATTTGTATGCCGGTTTCTACGCCTCCACCCGCACCACCTTGCGCCGCCTGGGGGCGACGATGGACAAGGTGGCGGCCGGTGACATGACCGTCACCTTCATCGCCCACAGCCGCGACGAACTGGGGGATTTGGGCCAGGTGTTCAACGCTACCGTGGCCAAGATCCATGACCTGATCGAGCGGGTAGGGCACACCGTCAACCAGGTCGAACACCAGGCCGGGCAAGTGGAGTCGGTCTCGGCCAGCAGCAACCAGGCGGTGTCCGGCCAACGCAGCCAGATCGAGCAGGTGGCGACCGCCATGAACCAGATGTCCTCCACTGCCCAGGAAGTGGCGCGCAGTGCAGCGGCGGCGGTCAGCAGCGCCCACAGCGTCAACGATGAAACCGTCAGCGGACGCGGCCTGGTGCAGTCCCAGCAAGGCAGTATCGCGGCGTTGGCTTCGGAGATCGATCAATCGGTACGGGTCATCAACCAATTGGCCATCGACAGCCAATCCATCAGTCGCGTACTGGAAGTGATCAAGAGCATTGCTGAACAGACCAATCTGCTGGCGTTGAATGCCGCCATCGAGGCCGCGCGCGCCGGTGAGCAAGGACGCGGTTTCGCCGTGGTGGCCGATGAGGTGCGCACTTTGGCCCGGCGCACCCAGCACTCCACCGAGGAAATCGAGCAGATGATTGCCAAGCTCCACAGCGGTGTCGGCGCTGCGGTGAAGGCCATGGGCACCAGCCACGAGATGGCCAATGGCACGGTGGGGCAGTCGGAAAAAGTCCAGCAGGCCCTCGAAAACATCCTCGGCGCGGTAGGCATGATCGTCGACCAGAACCAGCAGATTGCCGCCGCCGTCGAACAGCAGACTGCCGTGGCCCATGACATCGATCAGAACATCGTCGAGATCAATCGCGCCGGTGAACATGCAGCGCAGGGCGCGCACCAGACTGAAGAGGCCAGCCGGCAATTGTCCTTGCAAGTGATCGAGCTGAAGCAGTTGATCGGGGCCTTTCGAGTGTGAGGCATGGCCAGGCATGCATCGGGGATGGGCCCCTACCAGTTGAACAGCTCGCAGGCATTGCGGGTGCTCGCCTCGGCCAGCGCTGAGGAGCTGATGCCCATGCGCTCCGCCAGGGCGGCACAGATGTCTGGCAGGTGTTCGGGGCTGTTGCGCTGGCCGGGGTACATCACGGGGGCCATGTCCGGTGAGTCGGTTTCCAGCACCACGCTTTCCAGCGGCAGCCGGGCGATCACCTTGTGCATACGCAGGGCTTGCGGCCATGTGGCCGCGCCGCCCAGGCCCAGTTTGAAGCCGAGCTTGGTGTACTCGCGGGCCTCTTCCTGGCTGCCGGCAAACGCGTGGATGATTCCGCCTCGTGGCAGCCGAATGCGCTTGAGGGTGGCGATCACGGCAGCGTGGCTGCGGCGCACATGCAGCAGCGCCGGCAGTTGGAAATCCACCGCCAGCTTCAGTTGCGCTTCAAACAGGCTTTGCTGGCGTTCGCGGTCCAGCTGTTCGAGGAAATAATCCAGGCCGATTTCGCCCACCGCGCACAGTTGCCGGTGGCCGTTCAGGCGGGTCAGCCAGTCGCCCAGTTCCGTCAGGTCGGCGGGGCGATGGTCGTCGAGATACACCGGGTGCAGGCCGAAGGCGGCGAATAAATCCGCGTCGGTTTGCACCAGGTCCCACAACCGTTGCCAATTCTGCTGGTAGACCCCGAGCACCACCATCCTGCGCACGCCCAGGCGGCGACTGCGGCTCAGGACTTCGCGGCGGTCCGTATCGAAGTCCGGAAAATCCAGATGGGTGTGGCTGTCGATCAGCTCCACACCGCTTACTCCGAGTGAATCCGCTGCTTGAACGTTCGGCCGATGGCATGCACGCCGGGTTCGTAGTGCTGTTCTTCAATGGCCGCCAGCGCCAGGCGCAGCGCGGTGTCGGCAATCAACTGATGCTGCTGGGCCATGGCATTCACCGGCAGCGGCAGGAAATCCAGCAGTTGGGTGTCGCCAAACGTCCCCAGTCGCAGTGGCCGGGATTTGAGCGGGAAGTCATGCAGCGCGTCAAACACCCCTTGCAGCAGGACGTAGGACGTAGTCACCAGTGCGTCAGGCAAATGCCCCAGGCTTTGCAGCAACTGCTCCATCAGCTGTCGGCCACAGTCGCGGCTGAACGACTCGCCTTGTTCGATCAGCACTTCGCCGCTGAAGTCTTTCAGCGCTTGCTTGAAACCGGCGGTACGTTCCTGGCTGATGCTCAGCTCTGGCCGCGCGCCGATCAACACGATCTGCTTGGGCAGCGGGTGCAGCAGGCTGCTGGTCAATTGCTGGCAGGCCTGGCGATCATCGCTGACCACCGAGCAAAACTGCGTAGACTCCATCACCCGGTCGATGGCGATCACCGGCAAACCCTTGGCTTGCAGTTCGCGGTAGCTGTCGTCGGTGGCCGGCAGGCAGCTGGCGACAAACAGCGCATCGCAACGGCGGGCGCGGAACAGTTGCAGCAGTTGCCGCTCACTGTTGGCTTCGTCGTCGGAGCTGGCGATCAGCAATTGATAGCCGCGGGCACGGGCGCCTTGTTCGAGCAGCTTGGCGATGCGTGCGTAACTGGGGTTTTCCAGGTCCGGCAGGATAAAACCCAGGGTACGGGTGTGCCGGCTGCGCAGCCCGGCGGCCTGGGGGTTGGGCGTAAAGCCATGTTCTTCAACCACGGCGCGCACCCGTTCGACGGTTGCGCTGCTGATCCGTTGCTGTTCGGCCTTGCCATTGATGACGTAGCTGGCGGTGGTCACAGACACACCGGCAATGCGCGCGATATCACTGAGTTTCAAACCGGGATTTCCTTGTTTTTTAGAGCTTGCCCCGACATTTTGTCCAATCGTAACCGATTACTGCAGGCGACCATTGTCGCAACTCAACAGCCGAGTGGCTCTTCAATCATGGGAAATTAACGCGTAATCTGCCATAAATTCTAGATTAAACGTTTCAGCAAGCGTATTTTTACGATTATCGCGACGAGTGTGGTCCTGCCAACTGACCACTCAGTCAATTTTATTCGAACGCTTTTGCACTGATTTATTCAAAATAATACCTAGTGCGCCCGCCGCACTAACTAGGAGAACGGCATGCTTGAGCTCACCCACGAGCAGATATCCATGGGCCAGACGGCTGTGGATAAGTCTGCTGCCTTGCAACTGCTCGCTGAAAAACTGGTGGCCGATGGCCTGGTCGCCGAGGGTTACCTCAGTGGCTTGCAAGCGCGTGAAGCCCAAGGCTCGACCTTTCTCGGCCAGGGTATCGCCATCCCCCACGGCACCCCCGAAACACGCGACCAGGTGTTCGCCACCGGCGTGCGCCTGCTGCAATTTCCCGACGGCGTGGATTGGGGCGATGGCCAGATCGTTTACCTGGCGATCGGCATTGCCGCCAAATCCGACGAACACCTGCGCCTGCTGCAACTGCTGACCCGCGCCCTCGGCGAGACCGACCTGGGCCAGGCCCTGCGTCGCGCCAGTTCTGCCGAAGCCTTGCTGAAACTGCTGCAAGGCGCGCCGCAGGAGCTGGCGCTGGACGCACAGATGATTGGCCTGGGCGTGTCGGCTGATGATTTCGAAGAACTGGTGTGGAGAGGCGCACGCCTGTTGCGCCAGGCCGATTGCGTGAGCAATGGCTTTGCCGCCGTGCTGCAACAAGTCGACGCGCTGCCCCTGGGCGATGGCCTGTGGTGGCTGCACAGCGAGCAGACGGTGAAGCGTCCCGGCCTGGCCTTCGTCACCCCGGACAAACCCGTGCGTTACCTGGGCCAGCCCTTGAGCGGCCTGTTCTGCCTGGCCAGCCTCGGCGAGGCCCACCAGACCTTGCTCGAACGCCTGTGTGCCTTGCTGATCGAAGGCCGTGGCCAGGAACTCGGCCGCGCCACCAGTAGCCGCGCCGTATTGGAAGTGCTCGGCGGTGAACTGCCAGCCGACTGGCCAAGCGTGCGCATTGCCCTGGCCAACGCCCACGGGCTGCATGCGCGCCCGGCGAAGATCCTCGCGCAATTGGCGAAAAGTTTTGCCGGTGAAATCCGTGTGCGCATCGTCGATGGAGACGTCGGCGCGGTATCGGTAAAAAGCCTGAGCAAGTTGCTCAGCCTCGGTGCGCGTCGCGGCCAGGTATTGGAGTTTGTCGCTGAGCCAACCATTGCCGGTGACGCCTTGCCCGCCTTGCTGGCGGCAGTGGAAGACGGCCTCGGCGAAGAAGTCGAGCCGTTGCCGGCAGTCAGCGCCCAACAAGCCGTGGCCGAGATCGAACCGGTCATCAGCGCGCCAGTGTCCGGCAGCCTGATCCAGGCCATCGCCGCCGCCCCCGGCATTGCGATTGGCCCGGCGCATATCCAGGTGCTGCAACCTTTCGAATACCCGCTGCGCGGCGAGTCGCCGGTGATCGAGCGCCAGCGCCTGCACGCGGCATTGACCGACGTGCGCCGGGACATCCAGGGCCTGATCGAGCGCAGCAAATCCAAGGCCATCCGCGAGATCTTCATCACCCACCAGGAGATGCTCGACGACCCGGAACTGACCGACGAAGTCGAGACGCGCCTCAAGCAGGGCGAAAGCGCCGAGGCCGCGTGGATGAGCGTGATCGAAGCCGCCGCCAAACAGCAGGAATCGTTGCAGGACGCCTTGCTCGCCGAGCGCGCTGCCGATCTGCGTGACATTGGCCGCCGCGTGCTGGCACAACTGTGCGGCGTCGAAACCGCCCAGGAGCCGGACGAACCCTACATCCTGGTGATGGACGAAGTGGGTCCCTCGGACGTGGCGCGCCTGGACCCGGTGCGTGTCGCCGGCATCCTCACTGCCCGTGGCGGCGCCACCGCCCACAGCGCCATCGTCGCCCGTGCTTTGGGCATTCCCGCGCTGGTGGGTGCAGGCCCTGCTGTATTGCTGTTGGCTTCGGGCACGCCGTTGTTGCTGGATGGCCAGCGCGGTCGCCTGCATGTGGACGCCGACGCCGCCACCTTGCAGCGCGCCACCGTCGAACGCGACACCCGCGAACAACGTCTGCAAGCCGCCGCCGCCCAACGCCATGAACCGGCCCTGACCCGCGATGGCCATGCCGTCGAAGTGTTCGCCAATATCGGCGAAAGCGCCGGGGTTGCCGGCGCGGTGGAGCAGGGCGCCGAAGGCATCGGCCTGCTGCGCACCGAACTGATTTTCATGGCCCACAAACAAGCGCCCGACGAAGCCACCCAGGAAGCCGAATACCGCCGCGTGCTCGACGGCCTCGGCGGCCGGCCGCTGGTGGTGCGCACCCTTGATGTGGGCGGTGACAAACCGCTGCCTTACTGGCCGATCGCCAAGGAAGAAAACCCCTTCCTCGGCGTGCGCGGCATTCGCCTGACCCTGCAACGCCCGCAGATCATGGAAGCGCAATTGCGCGCACTGTTGCGTTCGGCAGACAACCGTCCACTGCGCATCATGTTCCCGATGGTTGGCAGTGTTGACGAGTGGCGCCAGGCCCGGGACATGACCGAGCGCCTGCGCCTGGAAATCCCGGTGGCCGACCTGCAACTGGGGATCATGATCGAAGTGCCGTCGGCCGCGTTGCTGGCGCCGGTACTGGCCAAGGAAGTGGACTTCTTCAGCGTCGGCACCAACGACCTGACCCAATACACCTTGGCCATCGACCGTGGCCATCCGACGCTGTCGGCCCAGGCTGACGGCCTGCATCCGGCGGTGTTGCAACTGATCGACATCACCGTGCGCGCCGCCCATGCCCATGGCAAATGGGTCGGCGTGTGCGGCGAGCTGGCAGCCGACCCGTTGGCAGTTCCGGTGCTGATCGGCCTGGGAGTGGATGAGCTGAGTGTGTCTGCGCGCAGCATCCCCGAGGTCAAGGCACGGGTGCGTGAATTCAGTCTGAGCGAGGCCCAGGGCCTGGCACAAAAAGCCCTGGCGGTGGGTTCTCCCGCCGAAGTGCGTGCGCTTGTGGAGGCCGTGTAAATGGCAAGGATTTTAAGCCTGACGCTGAACCCGGCGTTGGACCTGACGGTGCGCCTGGCGCGCCTGGAACCGGGCGAGGTCAATCGCAGCGAAGCGATGATCACCCACGCTGCCGGCAAGGGCGTGAACGTGGCCCAGGTGCTGGCGGACCTTGGTCATCAGGTGACCGTGGGCGGCTTTCTTGGTGAGGACAATCCCCAGGCATTCGAGATGCTGATTGCCCGTCGCGGTTTTACCGATGCGTTTATTCGGGTGCCGGGCGAAACCCGCAGCAATATCAAGATCGCCGAGCAGGACGGGCGGGTCACGGATGTCAATGCGCCGGGCCCGTTGGTCAGCGAGCAGGCGCAACACGCACTGCTTGAGCAACTGGCGCGGATTGCTCCCGGCTACGACGCCGTCGTCGTGGCCGGCAGCCTGCCACGCGGCATCACCCCTCAGTGGTTCCAGGGCCTGCTGCAGCAACTGAAAAACCTCGGCTTGAAAGTCGCCCTGGACACCAGCGGCGAAGCGCTGCGCGCCGGATTGAACGCCGGCCCGTGGTTGGTCAAACCCAATACCGAAGAACTGGCCGATGCCCTTGGTCATTCCACAGATGCCATCCGCCAACTGCATCGGCAAGGTGTGGAGCATGTGGTGGTCTCCGACGGTGCCGCGGGTGTGAGCTGGTACAGCCCGGATACCGCGCTGCACGCCACGCCGCCCAAGGTAACCGTGGCCAGTACCGTAGGCGCCGGCGACTCGCTGCTGGCCGGGATGCTTCACGGTTTGCTCAGTGGCGATACGCCGGAGCAGACCCTGGGCCGCGCCACCGCCATTGCCGCGATGGCGGTCACGCAGATCGGCTTTGGCATCACCGACGAAGCGCAGCTTGAGACTTTGCAGAGCGGCGTCCACGTGCGCCCGCTGACAGAACAATAAGAGGGTTGGTCATGAAGTTAGCCATTGTTACTGCCTGCCCGAACGGCATGGTCACCAGTGTGCTGTGCGCCCGCTTGCTGGATGCTGCCGCGCAACGCCAGGGCTGGAGCACCAGCGTCGAAGTGGTCGACGTGCAGCATCCGGAACGCCAATTGTCGGCGGCCACCATTGAAGCCGCCGAGTGGGTATTGCTGGTCAGCAGCACGCCGGTGGACATGCAGCGTTTTGTCGGCAAACGTGTATTCCGCAGCACGCCGGCCCAGGCGTTGCAGGATGTGGACGCGGTGTTGCGTCGCGGGGCCGAGGAGGCCCAGGTGCAGGTGGCTGACGCGGCACCGGCGAAAAGCACGCCGCGTATCGTCGCGATCACCGCGTGCCCGACCGGCGTCGCCCACACCTTCATGGCTGCCGAAGCGTTGCAGCAAACCGCCAAGCGCCTCGGGTATGACTTGCAGGTGGAAACCCAGGGCTCCGTGGGCGCCCGCACGCCGCTGAGTCCCGAGGCGATTCGTGACGCCGACGTGGTACTGCTCGCCGCCGACATCGAAGTCGCCACCGAGCGCTTTGCCGGCAAGAAAATCTATCGCTGCGGCACCGGGATCGCGCTCAAGCAATCCGAGGCGACCCTCAACAAGGCGCTGGCCGAAGGCAAGCAGGAATCCGCTGCCAGTGGTGCCGCTGCCAAACCGGAGAAGACCGGTGTCTACAAACACTTGCTCACCGGCGTGTCGTTCATGCTGCCGATGGTGGTGGCGGGCGGTCTGCTGATCGCCCTGTCATTCGTGTTCGGCATTCATGCCTTTGAAGAAAAAGGCACTCTTGCCGCCGCGCTGAAAACCGTCGGCGACCAGGCGTTCATGCTGATGGTGCCGCTGCTGGCGGGTTACATCGCCTACTCGATTGCCGACCGTCCTGGATTGGCCCCCGGCATGATCGGTGGCCTGCTGGCCAGCACTTTGGGCGCGGGGTTTATCGGCGGTATTTTTGCCGGTTTCCTCGCCGGCTACTGCGTCAAATTCATCAGCCGCGCGATCCGTTTGCCCCAGAGCCTGGAAGCCCTCAAGCCGATCCTGATCATCCCGTTGCTGGCGAGCCTGTTCACGGGTCTTGCGATGATTTACCTGGTTGGGCCGCCGGTGGCGAAGATGCTCACCGGCCTCACGGATTTTCTCAGCACCATGGGCACCACTAACGCCGTGCTGCTGGGCATCTTGCTGGGCGGCATGATGTGCGTCGATCTCGGTGGCCCGATCAACAAGGCGGCCTACGCGTTTTCCGTCGGCCTGCTGGCAGCGCAAAGCGGTGCCCCCATGGCCGCGACCATGGCCGCCGGCATGGTGCCGCCGATTGGCATGGGCATCGCCACCTTCCTGGCGCGGCGCAAGTTTGCCCAGACCGAGCGTGAAGCCGGCAAGGCCGCGCTGATCCTCGGCATGTGCTTTATCTCTGAAGGCGCGATTCCGTTTGCTGCCAAGGACCCGTTGCGGGTAATCCCGGCAAGCATCGCCGGCGGTGCGCTGACCGGTGCGCTGTCGATGTATTTCGGCTGCAAGCTGATGGCGCCCCATGGTGGATTGTTTGTGATGCTGATCCCGAATGCGATCAACCATGCGCTGCTGTACCTGCTGGCGATCGTGGCGGGCAGTTTGTTGACGGCCGTGGTGTATGCATTCCTCAAGCGCCCTGAGACCGTAGAACTTTCTGTCGCACCCGCCCAGGCATAACGCGGTTCATGTAGGAGCTGGCTTGCCTGCGATGCAGGCACCTCGGTGTATCAGCGCAACCGAGTTGAGGCTATCGCAGGCAAGCCAGCTCCCACATTTGACCTCCGTGAGCAATAAGGCCGGTGTCATAACTCGTTCATCCCGTCATGCTTAAGTTTCCCTTTTGCCGTTCGAGAGGGAACCCGCATGAGCCACTTCAATCTCGGCCGCCGCCGCGTGATGCAAGCCGTCGGCGCCGGCCTGTTGCTGCCGGGCCTCGCGCCTGCGGTGATCGCCTCGGTCAAGGATCGCCCGCAACTCACCGACGGCGTGCAGTCCGGCGACCTGCTGGGCGACCGCGCGATGATCTGGAGCCGCAGCGACCGCCCGGCCCGGATGGTAGTGGAGTGGGACACCCGTAGCGTATTCAGCAACCCGCGCAAATTCGTCTCGCCCCTGGCCGACAGCCGCACCGATTTCACCGCCCGTGTCGAACTCACCGGCCTGCCCGTCGACCAGGCGATTTTCTACCGTGTGCACTTTGAAGATGCCCAGACCGGCGTGGCCAGCGAGCCCTGGTTCGGTCACCTGCGCAGCGTGCCGCAGCAGCGCCGGGATATCCGCTTTGTGTGGAGCGGCGACACCGTCGGCCAGGGCTTCGGCATCAACCCGGACATCGGCGGCATGCGCATCTACGAAGCCATGCGCCTGCGTCTGCCGGACTTCTTCATTCACAGCGGCGACACCATCTACGCCGACGGCCCGGTGCCCGCGCAACTGACCACCGAGGACGGACGCATCTGGCGCAACATCACCACCGAAGCCAAAAGCAAAGTCGCTGAAACCCTGAATGAATACCGGGGCAACTACCGCTACAACCTGATGGACGAGAACGTACGTCGCTTCAACGCCGAAGTGCCGCAGATCTGGCAGTGGGACGACCACGAGGTGATCAACAACTGGTCGCCGAGCAAGCAACTGGATGAACGCTACAAGACTCGCGACATCAATACCCTGGTGGGCCGTGCGCGCCAGGCCTGGCTGGAATATTCACCGATGCGCCGGCAAAGCGCCGACCAGGGCGGGCGCATCTATCGCAAGCTCGGCTACGGCCCGTTGCTGGATGTGTTTGTGCTGGACATGCGCAGCTATCGCGGGCCGAACGATGACAACCTTGGCGGTGAAAAACCGTTCCTTGGGCGTGAGCAACTGGACTGGCTGAAGCGCGAATTGAAGGCCTCCCAGGCGCAGTGGAAAGTCATCGCCGCCGACATGCCCATTGGCCTGGGCGTGCCCGACGGTGAGGTCAGCCCCGGCGTGCCGCGTTGGGAAGCGATCGCCAACGGCGACCCGGGCCCGGCCCAGGGGCGCGAGTTGGAAATTGCTGAACTGCTCGCGTTTCTGCGGGCGCAGCAGGTGCGTAATCACGTGTGGCTGACGGCGGATGTGCATTACTGCGCGGCCCATCATTACCATCCGGATCGGGCGGCGTTTCAGGATTTTGAGCCGTTCTGGGAGTTTGTCGCCGGGCCGTTGAATGCCGGGAGTTTCGGGCCTAATCCGCTGGATAAAACCTTTGGCCCGGAAGTGGTGTTCGAGAAGGCGCCGACGGTGCAGAACAGCTCGCCGTTTGCCGGGTTCCAGTTTTTTGGCGAGGTGCAGATTGACGGGCAGACGGCGGAGCTGACGGTGATTTTGCGGGACCTGGATGGGGTTTCGGTGTTTGAACAGAAGCTGGCGCCAGTGTGATTGCAATGCAATCTACCTACTGAAGAAGAGCCAATGTGGGAGCGGGCTTGCTCGCGAAGGCGGTGTGTCAGTCAACAGATGTATGGACTGATCCACTGCCTTCGCGAGCAAGCCCGCTCCCACATTTTGATCGGTGTATCTTCAGGGGGTCAGTAAACATCCCGGCGGTAGCGGCCCTGCTCGATCAAGCGTTCGACGGCTTCGCTGCCCAGCACCTCATGCAGCACCTGATCCACACCCGCCGCCATCCCCTGCAAACTGCCGCAGACGTAAATCGCGGCGCCATCGGCCACCCATTTACGCAGCACATCCGCTGATTCGCGCAGGCGATCCTGCACGTAGATTTTCTCTGCCTGGTCCCGGGAAAAGGCCAGGTCCAGTAGCGCCAGGTCACCGCTGGCCAGCCAGCCTTGCAGCTCATCCTGGCAGTGGTAGTCGTGGGCGATATTGCGTTCGCCAAACAGCAGCCAGTTGCGCTGCTGGCCGTCGGCAACCCGCGCCTTGAGCAGGCTGCGCAACCCGGCAAGGCCGGTGCCGTTGCCCAACAGGATCATCGGGAGCGGCTCGGTCGGCAGATGGAAGCCACTGTTGCGCCGCACTCGCAGGCTGATGGTCGAACCCAGCGGTGCATGTTCGGTCAACCAGCCGGAACCCACGCCCACGCTGCCATCGGGGTGACGCTCCTGGCGCACGATCAGCTCCAGCACACCGTCGCTGGCAATCGAGGCGATGGAGTATTCGCGCATGCCCAGCGGCACCAGTGCATTGACCAGCGCCTGGGCATGCAGGCCCACCAGGTGTGCGCGATTGTCCGGCAGTTGGCGGCCGGCCAGGGCCTGGTCGAGGGTGTGTGCAAGGCCGTCGACTACCACACCTTCGCTGCCGGCCAGTCCCAGGCCTTCCAGGAAGTGTTCGATGGCCCATGGGCAATTGCGTGGCAGCACTTCCACCAGGTCGCCGGCCAGCCAGTCCCGGGGGGCTGGCGGGGTGAGCCCGAGCAAATAGACGCCGGAGCCACTGCTGTGCGGGTTGAGCAGGGTGCGTTGCTTCAGGGTCCAGTTTTCATAGGTCGCGCTGGCCCACGCCGCAGCGGGTGCATGGCCGGTCAGTTGGCCCAGTTGTTGTTGCCAGTGCAGCAACGCATCGGTGTCGCCGCTGTCGACTTCCACCGGGGCGAACAGCGGGTTGCCGCCCTGGTTGGTCAGCCAGAAATGCAGGCGCCGGGCGAAGCCGCAGAAGTGTTGGTACTGGCGATCACCCAGGGCCAACACCGAGTAGTTCAGGCCCTTGAGGGACAGGTCCTGGCCGAGCACGCTGCGCTCGAAACCGCGGGCGCTGTCCGGTGCCTCGCCGTCGCCGAAGGTGCTGACCACGAACAGCGCATGGCTCGATTGGCGCAAATCCTCTTCGCTGACGCTGCCCAGCGACTGCACGTTCACTGGCACGCCGGCGGCCTGCAACTGCCCGGCGGTCTGCCAGGCCAGTTGCTCGGCAAAGCCGCTCTGGCTGGCAAAGCCGATCAGCCAGGCCGGCGCGTCGCTGTGGTTGCCGGTCAGGCCTTTGCGGGCATCGCGCACCTGGCGTTTCTTGCGGCGGCGGTCCAGGTACAACAGCCAGCCGGTGATGAAGAACAGCGGCATCAGCAGCGCACTGAACGTCAGGATGATCCGGCCGGGCAGGCCGAAGTAGCTGCCGGTGTGCAGCGCATAGATACTGGTCAGGATCTGCGCCTTGAAGCTTTTGCCGGCGTAGGTGTCATGGGATTTGACTTCGCCGGTGGCCGGGTCGAGGTTGATCTGGTTCAGCGCGCGATCGTGGGGCGAGGTCTTCAGCAGGTAGTAGACGGTGGCGGGTTGGCCGGCGACCGCGGGCATGCGGATGTTGTAGCCGCTCAAGCCGGGGCCGGCGTTGCTGTAGATGCTGCTCCAGATCGCGGCGTAATTGGCCACCGGCGCAGGCCCTTCGGGGGCCGGGCCGCGCTTGCGTACGCGTTCGTTCTGCGGCGCGTCGGACAGCAGTCTGGTCATGCCGTTGCTGTACCACTCGTAGGACCAGAACAGTCCGGTCAGTGCCGCCAGAAGATAGAACAGCAGGCACCAGGTGCCGAATACCGAGTGCAGGTCCCAGTTGAAACTGCGGCCTTTCTTGCGCCAGTCCACCGCCAGCCATGCACGCCAGCTTGCCACCTGGCGCGGCCAGCGCAGGTACAGGCCCGAGAGGCAGAAGAACACCAGGATCAGCGTGCAGGCGCCGGTGATTTGCCGGCCGGTGTCGCCGATGGCGAGGAAGCGGTGCAGTTGCAGCACGAAACCGAAGAATTCCTGGCCGACGGCATCGCCCAGGTAGTCGCCGGTGTACGGGTCGAAGTAGCGCATCTGCCCGCGACGTTCACCGGGCGGTGGGGTGAACCAGACCTTGGCCGCGTTGGTGCTGTCAGGCTGCACCGTGAGCATCGACACGACTTTGCCTTCACGGGCTTCCAGCAGGTGCACCAGTTCAGCGGGCGGCAGTACCCCGGCCGGACGCTTTTCCACCGTCAACACCGTCGGGTTCAGCAACTCGATGATTTCATCCTGGAACGACACCGTCGCGCCGGTGATCCCCATCAAGGCCAACACCAGCCCGGCGGTAATGCCGAAGAACCAATGCAACTGGAACAGGGTTTTCTTCAACACGTCGTACGGCCTCGTCATCAGGTTAGGTGTTTCACGGCGCGCATTATGCCGCGAGTTGTCGAGAAACATTCTTTTTTACACGCAAAAACCCCACGCATCCGATGCGTGGGGTTTCGTGCAGTCATTTGTATCGGTTTAGAAATGGAAACTGGTGGTCAGCAGGGCCGTACGACCGGCTGCCTGGTTGGCAAAATGCGAGGCATAGGCCTTGTCGTAGTAGGTCTTGTCGGTGAGGTTCTGCACGTTCAACTGCAGGTCGACGTTCTTGGTCAGCTTGTAGCTGGCCATGGCGTCGTAGCGGGTGTAGGACGGCACGTAGACGGTGTTGCCCGCATCGCCGTAGACCTCGTCGACATAGAACGCGCCGCCGCCGATGGTGAGCTTCGGTGTCACGTCATACGTCGTCCACAGGCTGAAGGTGTTCTTCGGCGTGTTGGGCATCTGGTTGCCTTTGTTCGAGCCGGCACTGACGACACCGTTACGACCGTTCAGGCCCGGGTCCACCAGTTCGCTTTTCAGGTAGCTGTAGCCGGCGAACACTTGCCATTGATCGGTCAGCTTGCCGCTGGCGGAAAGCTCCAGGCCGTCGACGCGGGATTCGCCACCGTTTTCATAGGTCAGCGCGTCCACCAGGATCCGCGTGTTTTTCTTCTCGGTGCGGAACACCGCGGCGGTCAGGGACAGGCGGTCGTGGAACATGTCCCACTTGGTGCCCAGCTCGTAGTTGACGGTCTCTTCCGGTTTCAGGTCGCTGGTGGCGGCGCCGGCAGACAGCGGGTTGCCGTCGGCGCCTTCACCTACCAGGCCGCCGGCCGGTGAGGCCGAGGTGGCGTAGGAGGCATAGATGCTGCCGTTTTCAACCGGCTTCCAGACCAGGCCCGCCTGCCAGTTGAAGAACTGGCTGTCGTTCTTGATCTTGCTGCGGGCCTTGACGGTGGCGGTCGGCACCGCATTGGTGTTGGCCACGGTGTCGAAGGTGTCGTAGCGCAGGCCGACGTTCAGCAGCCATTTCGGGTCCAGCTCGATGGTGTCGAACACATAGGCGGCACGGCTGGTGGCCTTGGTGTTGGTGCCGTTGTAGTTGCGCGCAATGCTGCCGGTCCAGGCATCGTCCGGGTTCGGGTTGCCCAGCGAGGTGCACTGGCCGCCTTTGCCGGGCGCCGGGCAACCGGGGTTGCTGTTCGGGCTGACGGTGTAGCCGCTGTAGCGGGTTTCTTCGCCGGTGAATTCCAGCCCGGTGGAGTAGGTGTTCTTGAAGCCCAGCGCCTGGAAGCTGCCAAACAGATCGGTCTGGTTGGTGGTGGTCTCGGTGGTGGACACGCGGGTGTTCGCGCGGCGCCACACGGTGCCGAACTGGTTGACGTTGTGCTGGCTGTCGTCGGGTTGCGTGACGATATAGTCCTGGCCGGTGTTGCCGTGGCGCAGGGTGTTTTTCAGCGTCATGTTGTCGTTCAGGTCGTGCTCGATGGAGAACGTGCTGATGTCGGCGCGGGTCTTGCGGAAGTCGCGATCCTTGAGGCCGTAGAAGTTGTTGCTGTCGCCGCCGTCGGTTGGCTTGTCATGCACGTGGGCGGCTCTTGCGCCGCTGTTGCTGTAGCCATACGGAATGCCCGAATCCGGCAGGTCGTTGCTTTCCATGTGGTAGTAGCTGAAGTTGACTCGGGTCGGAGTGCCCAGGCCGAAGGTCAGCGACGGCGCCACGCCCCAGCGGTCGTAGTTGACGGCATCACGCCCGGCGACGTTCTGTTCGTGGCTCATCAGGTTCAGGCGGAAGGCCGCGCTGTCGAGGAACTGACGGTTGACGTCGAGCACATAGCGGCGGGTCTGGTCGGAGCCGTAGGTGAAGCCACCGTTGGTGAAGTCCCGCGCCTGTGGCGTCTTGCTCACCAGGTTGAGGCTGCCGCCGGCCGAGCCGCGGCCGCCGAATGACGAGTTGGGGCCTTTGCTGACTTCGATGGATTCGATGTCGAAGATCTCGCGGCTCTGGCCGCCCGTGTCGCGCACGCCGTCGAGGTAGGTATCGCCCTGGGCGTCGAAGCCGCGAATGAACGGACGGTCGCCCTGCGGGTTGCCGCCTTCACCGGCGCCGAAGGTAATCCCCGGCACGGTGCGCAAGGCGTCCTGCAACGAGGTGGCGGCGGTGTCCTTGAGCACTTGCTGCGGTACGACGGTGACCGAGCGAGGAGTATCTACCAGCGGCGCGGTGTACTTCTGCGAGGAGGCTTTTTCGACCTGGTAGGACGTGCTGTCCTGTTCCTGGCCGGTGATGCTGGTGGCTCCCAGGGAAATGCTGTTGCGCTCGCCTTTCTGCTCGGTGTCTTCAGCAGCTTGCGCCAGTTGGGCGGCAGAGCTGGCGCTGATGGCAACGCCGATGGCCGAGGCCAGCAAACGTGGTGAACTGGCAGGTGTTTTTATCGAAGTGCGCGGCATGAGTGTGTCCTTTCCCCAAGGAGGTGAGGCCGCGGAATATAGGGAGAACAAGACTTCATATCAATTGCGATACATTACTATTCGCACTGAATTTACGTTCTTTACACTTTTTGCTTACGGTTTTTACGATCTCGTTCGTCCTTTGGGCGGGAGTAGGGTTGTACACAGTCAATAAGAATCACTACCATTGGCGCCTCACTGTTTTCAGGTAATGCCTCCATGTTGCTGCACATTCCCGGCCTGTTCTCTCGCGAGGAAGTGCTGCGCATCCGCGAAGCCCTGGCGCACACCGAATGGGCCGACGGCAAAATCACTGCCGGGCACCAATCGGCCAAGGCCAAACACAACCTGCAACTGCCGGAAGGCCACCCGCTGGCAAAGGAAATCGGCGCGGCTATCCTCGATCGACTGTGGAAAAATCCGCTGTTCATGTCGGCGGCGTTACCGCACAAGGTCTTCCCGCCATTGCTCAACTGTTACACCGCCGGCGGCAGTTTCGACTTCCATATCGACAACGCCGTGCGCCAGTCCAAGGGCAGCCACGAGCGGGTGCGCACTGACCTTTCCTCCACCGTATTTTTCAGCGACCCCGACGACTACGACGGCGGCGAGCTGGAAATCCAGGACACCTTCGGCCTGCAGCGGGTCAAGTTGCCGGCGGGCGACATGGTGCTGTACCCCGGCTCCAGCCTGCACAAGGTCAACGCCGTGACCCGCGGCGCGCGCTACGCCTCGTTTTTCTGGACCCAAAGCCTGGTGCGCGAGGACAGCCAGCGCACCTTGCTGTTCGAGATGGACGGGGCGATCCAGCAACTGAGCCGCGACGTGCCCGACCACCCCGCGCTGATCCAGCTCACCGGCACCTATCACAACCTGCTGCGCCGCTGGGTTGAGGTCTGACCGTGGGCTTTTTATTGCGCCGTGAAGAAGTCCTCAACGTTGAGCAATTGCAGAGCATGCTCGACGACTCCCCGGTGCGCGCCGCCCAGGCGATTTTGATCGCCGCGAAAGAGGGCGTGGTGGATGCCCAGGCGCTGCTCGGGCAAATCCTGCTGGAAGGGCGCGGCATCGAGCGCGATGAAGCACTGGCAATGCGCTGGTTCCGCATCGCCGCCAAGGGCGGGCATTTGATGGCGCGCAATATGCTCGGGCGTTGCCTGGAGCATGGCTGGGGTTGCGAGGCGGATGCCGTGGCGGCGGCCCGGGAATATCGTCGGGCGGCCGAGGCCGGGCTGGATTGGGGTTTGTACAACTACGCTAACCTGCTGGCGACCGGGCGCGGGGTTGCCGAGGATCAAACCCAGGCGCTGGCGTGTTATCGACAGGCCGCGGAACTGGGCCATGCCAAGTCGATGAACCTGCTGGGGCGTTATCTGGAAGAAGGGCAGTACTGCCCGAGGGATCTGGAGGCGGCGGTGGCGTGGTATCGCCAGTCAGCAGAAGGCGGGGATTTTCGCGGGCAGTTCAGTTATGCGGCGGTGTTGGCGGACCGGGGCGAGATAGAAACGGCACTGGAATGGTTGCGCAAGGCACTGGCGGGCGGGAATTTGAAGTTCTTGCGGGTGGCGCACAAGGCGTTGTGTGCCGCCAATGAGCCGCAGATACGGGCAATGGCCGAGATCTATCAAGAGCATGCGATTGAACTTGATCGTTCCCACGCGCTGCGTGGAAATGCCGCCCTGGACGCTCTGCGTCCGCTCTAACGGCGTGACGCAGAGCGTCACCGGATGCGTTCCCACGCAGAGCGTGGGAACGATCAGGGCGTGCGTTTACAGGTAGAACGATTTCAATGGCGGGAAGCCATTGAATTCAACTGCGCTGTAGCTGGTGGTGTACGCACCGGTGGACAACCAGTACATCCGGTCACCAATCGCCAGGTTCAGCGGCAGGCCGTACTTGTAGTTCTCGTACATGATGTCGGCGCTGTCGCAGGTCGGGCCGGCGATGACCACTTCTTCCATCTCGCCTTTCTTCTCGGTCCAGATCGGGAACTTGATGGCTTCGTCCATGGTTTCGATCAGGCCGGAGAATTTGCCCACGTCGGTGTATACCCAGCGCTCGACGGCGGTGCGGGATTTACGCGCAACCAGTACCACTTCGCTGACCAGGATCCCGGCGTTGGCGATCAACGAACGGCCCGGCTCCAGGATGATTTCCGGCAGATCGTCACCGAAGTCTTCCTTGAGGAAGCGGATGATTTCCTCGGCGTAGGTTTCCAGGCTGTTGGTGCGGGTGATGTAGTTGGCCGGGAAGCCGCCGCCCATGTTGATCAGCTTCAGGTGGATGCCGTCTTCTTCCTTCAGGCGCTCGAAGATCACTTTGACCTTGGCAATCGCCGCGTCCCACACGCTGATGTCACGCTGCTGCGAGCCGACGTGGAAGGAGATGCCGTAAGGCACCAGGCCCAGGTCGCGGGCGAGAATCAGCAGGTCCATGGCCATGTCGGTCTGGCAGCCGAATTTGCGCGACAGCGGCCAGTCGGCCGTGGTCGAGCCTTCGGTGAGGATACGTACATACACTTTCGAACCCGGGGCGGCCTTGGCGATATTGCGCAGGTCGGCTTCGGAGTCGGTGGAGAACAGGCGCACGCCCTTCTCGTAGAAGTAACGGATGTCCTTGGATTTCTTGATGGTGTTGCCGTAGCTGATACGGTCGGGGCTGACGCCGCGGTCCATGACCTTGTCCAGCTCGTAGATCGACGCGATGTCGAAGCTCGAACCCTTGTCCTTGAGCAGGTCGATGATCTCGACGGCCGGGTTGGCCTTGACGGCGTAATACACCTTGGCGAATTCGAAACCGGCGCGCAGGTCATCGTAGGCCTGGCTGATCATCGCGGTGTCGATCACCACGAACGGGGTTTCCTGGGTGTCGGCGAACGCCTTCATTTTGTCAAAAGTGGCGCGCGCGAAATAGTCTTCGACCTGGATCGACATGCTGGGAACTCCTACTGGCAAACTAGATTGATCAATGGGTGCAAATGAACGTCCTCCGTATCCCCACTTTGGTTCGCCTACTTCCCAAGGCATGTCGCCGAAAGCAAAAAGGCCATGGGATCAACCGCTTCCCTTGGCCTTGCTGTCTCGTCGTCAGTACTTGAGCCGGATGGATCGTTTCCAGCATGGACGTTCGGCGCGAACTTTAGGACGTGAGGGGCTATAGATCAACTAAAAATGTCGCGTTTTTGCACGCGTTCGTCGTGCGGCCGCGTGCAGCTACTTATGTAACCGACCGGTATGACGGATTGATGTTCCCCGGTAGGGGCAATTTGAGGTGTTGCGGGTACAGTGAAGATCCAATGTGGGAGCGGGCTTGCTCGCGAAGGCGGTGTATCAGCCAATGCATCCGGTGACTGACACTCCGCCTTCGCGAGCAAGCCCGCTCCCACATTTTGACCGCTGTGTGTCAGGTCAGGCCAGTGCTGTCTCGGCAGGCGACACAATGCTGGTCTTGCCCCCACGGGACTTACCGGAACTCAGATACTCGGCAATCGACTCCTGGGTCACTTCCCCCAGGAACACCCGCTCCGCATCCATCACCGGCAACCACGAGCGGTTGAACTCGTACATGCGCGACAGCAGGATGCGCAAATGCTCGTCATACGCCGCCGTGGCGTTGAATTCCCGCAGGTACTGGCCGCAGGTACCGGTCTGACGATGCAGGTCGCGACGTCGCACATAACCCAGGGCCTTGTTCTCGGCATCGGTGACCACCACGTAGCGACGGTCCAACTCATCCATCTGCTCCAGGGCCTCCGCCACCGGGGTTTCCGGGCTGACCGACGGCGCGTTGTCCGCCGCATCTTCAGCCTTCACCAGCAGCAGGCGCTTGAGGGTGCTGTCCTGGCCAACGAAGTTGCTGACGAATTCGTCGGCAGGGTGGGCCAGCAGGGTGTCCGGGTGGTCGATCTGCAGCAGCTTGCCGGCGCGGAAGATCGCGATCTTGTCACCCAGCTTGATGGCTTCGTCGATGTCGTGGCTGACCATGATCACGGTCTTGTTCAGCGCGCGCTGCATCTCGAAAAACTCGTTCTGGATCATCTCGCGGTTGATCGGGTCGACCGCGCCGAACGGCTCATCCATCAGCAGCAACGGCGCATCCGCCGCCAGGGCGCGGATCACGCCGATCCGCTGTTGCTGGCCGCCGGACAGTTCACGCGGGTAGCGATGCAGGTACTGCTTGGGTTCGAGCTTGATCATGCTCATCAACTCGCGGGCGCGGTCGTGGCATTTCTGCTTGTCCCAGCCCAGCAGCTTGGGCACCACCACGATGTTCTCTTCGATGGTCATGTTCGGGAACAGACCGATCTGCTGGATCACGTAGCCGATGTTGCGACGCAGGGTCACTTCGTCGAGGTCGGTGGTGTCTTCGCCGTTGATCAGGATCTTGCCGGAGGTCGGCTTGATCAGGCGGTTGATCATCTTCAGCGTGGTGCTCTTGCCGCAGCCCGAGGGGCCGAGGAATACGCAAATTTCGCCTTCGTTGACGGTCAGGCTTACGGAATCAACGGCGGTGATGGTCTTGCCGTTGCTTTGGAAGGTCTTGGTCAGGTTTTGAAGTTCGATCATTTGAGCAGTCCTTTTGGAGTCAGCGTGCGTTGCAGCCATTGCAGAAGCAGGTCGGCGAAGATGGCCAGGAGACTGACCAGCACGGCGCCAACGATCAGCATCGACATGTCGCTGCGGCTGATGGAAGCCAGAATAAGTACACCCAGGCCACCGGCGCCGATGGTGGCGGCGATGGTCATCACACCAATGTTCATGACGACGGCGGTGCGCACACCGGCGAGGATCACCGGTACGGCAATCGGTAGCTCGACCATGCGCAAGCGCTGGCCGAAGGTCATGCCGATGCCTTTGGCGGCCTCGCGAATGCCTGGCTCAACGCCGGTGAGGGCGAGGTAGGTGTTACGCATGATGGGCAACAGGGAATAGAGGAACACGGCGGTGATCGCCGGCATCGGCCCCAGGCCCTGGCCGAACTTGGAGTAGAACGGCAGCAGCAGGCCGAACAGCGCAATCGACGGCACGGTCAGCAACACCGTGGCACTGGCTTGCAATGGGCCGGCGAGCGTCGGGAAGCGGGTCATCAGCACGCCCAGGGGCACGCCGACGACGATTGCGAGGATCACTGCAATGCCGACCAGGGTGATGTGCTGCCAGGTCAGGTGCAGGACTTGGGCCCAATCAAGATGGGAAAAGGCGTTCAGGAATTCCATGTCTTCTCCTCTTAGTTGATCGGATGCTGGCGCAGGAAATCTGCGGCCACGGCGGACGGGCTTTCGTGGTCGACGTCGACCCGCGCGTTCAGCTGGCGCATGGTTTCGTCGTCGAACAGCGCAGCCAGTGGCTTGAGATCAGCGGCCAGTTGCGGATGGGCATCGAGGTAAACCTGACGCACCACCGGCGCGGCGGTGTAGTCCGGGAAGTAGTGCTTGTCGTCTTCCAGCAGCTTCAATTTGAAGGCGTTCAGGCGACCGTCGGTGGTGTAGACCAAGCCGGCAAACACCTGGCCATTACGCAGCGCGGTGTACACCAGGCCGGCGTCCATCTGCCGGGTGTTCTTGCGGGTCAGGTTCATGTCGTACAGCTTGACCATGCCGGCCATGCCGTCGGAACGGTTGGCGAACTCGGTGTCCAGGGCCACCAGGCGGTTTTCCTTGGTTTTCTCGGCCAGTGCCGCGGTCAGGTCGCTGATGCTGTTGATCTGCGGGAATTCCTTGGCCACGTTCTCTGGCAGGGCCAGGGCGTAGGTGTTGCTGAATTTCGACGGGGAGAGCCAGACCAGGCCTTTTTTCGCGTCGAGTTCTTTCACTCGGGCGTAGGACTGTTCGCTGTCGAGCTTCTCGTCGACGTGGTTGTAGGCCACCAGCGACACGCCGGTGTATTCCCAGATCAGGTCCAGTTGCCCGCTTTCCTGGGCACTGCGTGCCAGGTTGCTGCCCAGGCCGCCGGTCACACGGGTGTCGTAACCCTTGGTGCGCAGGTACTGGGAGGTGATTTCGGCGAGCAGGGTCTGTTCAGTGAACACCCGGGCACCGATGCGGATGACCGGTTTTTCAGCGGCTTGCGCAAACCCTGCGAACAGCAGGACGCAGCTCAATATCAATGTCAGTTTTTTCATGTGAATTCCTGTTTCAGGCCCAAGACGGGGCCAAAGCCTTAAGACGGACGCAACCCGCGTTCCAGCCAAAGGCGGCTGGCCATGGTCACCAGACCGTCGAGCAGCAAGGCCAGCAGCGCGGTGCATGCGGCGCCGAGCAGCAGTTGCGGCTGATTGTTCAGGGCGATGCCGGGGAAGATCAGGCTGCCCAGGCTGTTGGCGCCAATCAGGAACGCCAGGGGCGCGGTACCGACGTTGATCGCCAGGGCCACGCGTACACCACCGATGATGATCGGCACGGCGTTGGGCAATTCCACGCGAAACAGCACCTGGCGCGGCGTCATGCCGATGCCGACGGCGGCTTCTTTCAGGGAACCTTGAACGTTTTTCAGGCCTTCATAGGTGTTGCGCACGATGGGCAGCAACGAGGCGAGGAACAGCGCGAAGATCGCGGGGCCGCTGCCGATGCCAAGGACACCGAGGGCGATGGCCAGTACGGCCAGGGGAGGGACGGTATTGCCGATGTTGAAGATCTGCATGAAGCGTTCTGCGCGCCCGACCATGTTGGGTCGGCTCAGCAGGATACCGGCGGGAATCCCTACGATCAGGGCGGCCAGCATCGAAACAAGGACGAGGATCAAGTGAGCTTGCAGGTAAAACAACAAATCGTCGCGGTACAGTTCGATCGTGTTGATGCCGATCCAGTGGACCAGCAGGGCCAGGAGAGCGACGACAACCGCTCCTCCTATCAGCCCTTTGCCATAGCGAATAGCCACAGGCGGACTCCTTTTTTCTTTTGTCGGCGAACACATTTCCGAGCGGCAATGCCATTCCTGGCTGTCGGCGAATGTGGTCGCGAATAGCAGCTCGCCCCTACCGGCAACGCGGTATGCGGTCGAGCCATGAGCGCAGCCTCGTCAGGCTAACTTGCTGATTTTTCAGCCCCTGTTACGAGTGCGATAGCAGGGGAGTGGACGTCTCTACCTTTTAAAAGGTTCCATACTTGGCAGCAATTAGCCACCCCCAATGGGGTGAACGGTGGTCCGTCACCCCGGGTTTGCGCTATACTCGCCGCCCTTTTTTGACTCACCTGCCAGGCGATTTCCCATGACCCACCAGGCCGCCGAAGTCGCGAAACGCCGCACTTTCGCCATTATTTCCCACCCCGATGCCGGTAAAACCACCATCACCGAAAAGCTGTTGCTGATGGGCAAGGCGATCGCGGTGGCCGGCACGGTGAAATCCCGTAAATCCGACCGCCATGCCACCTCCGACTGGATGGAAATGGAAAAGCAGCGTGGTATTTCCATTACCACGTCGGTCATGCAGTTCCCGTATCGCGACCACATGATCAACCTGCTCGACACCCCGGGCCACGAAGACTTCTCCGAAGACACCTACCGCACCCTGACGGCGGTGGACTCGGCGCTGATGGTCCTCGACGGCGGTAAAGGCGTCGAGCCCCGCACCATCGCGCTGATGGACGTGTGCCGCCTGCGGGATACGCCGATTGTCAGCTTTATCAACAAACTCGACCGTGACATCCGCGACCCGATCGAACTGCTGGACGAAATCGAAGCCGTCCTGAAGATCAAGGCTGCGCCGATCACCTGGCCGATTGGTTGCTACCGCGACTTCAAGGGCGTGTACCACCTGGCCGACGACTACATCATTGTGTACACCGCTGGCCACGGCCACGAACGTACCGATGTGAAAATCATCGAGAAGCTCGACTCCGACGAAGCCCGCGCCCACCTGGGTGACGAGTACGACCGGTTTGTCGACCAGCTGGAACTGGTGCAGGGCGCCTGCCACGAGTTCAACCAGCAGGAATTCCTCGACGGCCAGCTGACGCCGGTGTTCTTCGGTACCGCCCTGGGCAACTTCGGTGTCGATCACGTGCTGGATGCCGTGGTCAATTGGGCCCCCAAGCCGCTGGCCCGGGTTGCCAACGAGCGTACCGTGGAGCCTGTGGAAGAGAAATTCGCCGGCTTCGTGTTCAAGATCCAGGCGAACATGGACCCCAAGCACCGCGACCGTATCGCCTTCATGCGTATCTGCTCCGGCAAATACGAAAAAGGCATGAAAATGCGCCACGTGCGTACCGGCAAGGACGTGCGCATCGGCGACGCCCTGACCTTCTTCTCCTCCGAGCGTGAGCAGCTTGAAGAAGCGTATGCCGGCGACATCATCGGCTTGCACAACCACGGCACCATCCAGATCGGTGACACCTTCACCGAAGGCGAAGTGCTGGGCTTCACCGGTATCCCGCACTTCGCCCCGGAACTGTTCCGCCGCGTACGCCTGCGTGACCCGCTGAAATCCAAGCAACTGCGCCAGGGTTTGCAGCAGTTGGCGGAAGAGGGCGCCACTCAGGTGTTCTTCCCGGAGCGCAGCAACGACATCATCCTCGGCGCCGTCGGTGTGCTGCAGTTCGATGTAGTGGCCAGTCGCCTGAAAGAGGAATACAAGGTGGAATGCTCCTATGAGCCGATCACCGTGTACTCCGCGCGCTGGATCGATTGCAGCGATAAGAAGAAGCTGGAAGAGTTCAAGATCAAGGCCGTGGAAAACCTGGCGATTGACGGCGGTGGTCACCTGACCTACCTGGCCCCGACCCGGGTCAACCTGGCGCTGATGGAAGAGCGCTGGCCGGATGTGAAATTCCGCGCGACCCGTGAGCATCACTAAGGGTTAGCGATATAAGAGAGGGCGAAGCTGTGATGGCTTCGCCTTTTTCTTTGGCTGCTATTCAGGTTGTTTCATTGGCGAAAACTTCAGTTCGGGACTAGTTTGAAGCAAAGCGACGGTGGACAGCTGTCGTACGCAGTTCAACTCCTGACTGGGCGGAATTCGACCATGAGTATCTTTCAACGTGTGGTGCTGTTGCTCAAAGTGCTGGTGATGATGTCATTGGGCATGTCTGCCGCGTGGGCCAATACGGCTGTGCAAAGCCATGGCACGGGGTTTGTGGCGGCGAAGACGGTGCAGGCGGGTGGCTTGCAGTTGGCCAAGAGTGAATCCGAGCCCGGTGACGAAAACCAGGGCGGTTCCAAGGACGATGACGATGCCGAGAACCCGGACAATGATGGCGAAGACAGCGACACTTACAACGATGGCGACAGCGATACGTAAGTAACGCAGGCAAAAGAAAGCCCCGCTTGCCGAACAGATGCGCTATCCGACAAGCAGGGCTGTAGAACACTGGAATGCTCTGGACTCACCCTCCAGAGCATTTTTTTTGCACGTCAGACCACAAATTGCTCCGCGTAGTGGCAAGCCACCTGGCGGTTGTCGAGTGGTCGCAGCACCGGTTCATCGGTACTGCACAGCTGGGTCGCGTACGGGCAGCGCTTGTGGAAGGCGCAGCCAGACGGCGGGTTCAACGGGTTGGGCAACTCGCCGACGATTTTGATCTTCGGTTTGTTCGGGTCCGGATGAATGGTCGGGGTCGCCGACAGCAACGCCTGGGTGTACGGGTGCAGCGGGCGCGCATAGATGTCTTCCTTCGGGCCCACTTCCACCGGGCGGCCGAGGTACATCACCATCACGTCATCGGCGACGTGCTGCACCACCGCCAGGTTGTGGGAGATGAACACGTAGGCGGTGTTGAATTCCTGCTGCAAATCCATGAACAGGTTCAGCACCTGGGCCTGGATCGATACGTCCAGCGCCGAGGTCGGTTCATCCGCCACCAGCACCTTGGGTTGCAGCATCATCGCCCGCGCCAGTGCGATCCGCTGGCGCTGGCCGCCGGAGAACATGTGCGGGTAGCGCTGATAATGCTCAGGGCGCAGGCCCACTTGCTTCATCATCGCCTGGACCTTTTCCCGGCGCTCGGCGGCAGACAGGTTGGTGTTGATCAGCAGCGGCTCGCCCAGTTGGTCGCCGACCTTCTGGCGCGGGTTCAGCGAGGCGTAAGGGCTCTGGAACACCATCTGCACGTCTTTGCGCAGTTGCTTGCGCTGGGCCTTGTCGGCACCGGCGACTTCTTGCCCGGCGATTTTCAGCGAACCGGAAGACGGCTCTTCAATCAAGGTCAGGGCGCGGGCCAGGGTGGATTTGCCGCAACCGGACTCGCCTACGACCGCGAGGGTCTTGCCGGCTTCCAGTTCGAACGACACACCGTTGAGTGCGCGCACCAGGGCATGGCCCTTGAACAGGCCACGGGACACTTCGTAGTGACGGGTCAGGTCGCGGGCGGTAAGTACGACGGCCATTACGCCACCTCCTGATTCAGCGGGTAGAAGCAGCGGGCAAGGCTGTTGCTTTTCGGGTCAAGGCCCGGGCGTTGGGCGCGGCAGGACTCCTGCACATACGGGCACCGCGGCGACAGCAGGCAACCCTGCGGGCGGTCATAACGGCCGGGAACGATACCCGGCAGCGTGGCCAGGCGCGTGGCGCCCAGGCTGTGCTCGGGGATCGCCTTGAGCAGCGCCTCGCTGTACGGGTGCGCCGGGATGTCGAACAACTGCGGCACCTGGCCGACTTCCACGGCCTGGCCGGCATACATCACGCACACGCGCTGGGCGGTTTCGGCCACTACCGCGAGGTCGTGGGTGATCAGCACCAGGCCCATGTTCTGCTCTTTCTGCAAGGCCAGCAGCAGGTCCATGATCTGGGCCTGGATGGTCACGTCGAGGGCGGTGGTCGGTTCATCGGCGATCAGCAGTTTCGGCTCGCCGGCAATCGCCATGGCGATGGCCACACGTTGGCTCATACCACCGGACAGCTGGTGCGGGTAGGCATCCATACGGCTGGCTGCGCCCGGGATTTCCACCTTTTCGAGCAGTTCGATGGCACGCTTGCGCGCTTGCTTGCCGGACATTTTCAAATGCAGGCGCAGCACTTCTTCGATCTGGAAACCCACGGTGTAGCTGGGGTTCAGGGCGGTCATCGGGTCCTGGAACACCATCGCCAGGTCTTTGCCGACGATCTGCCGACGCTGGCGGTTGCTCAGCTTGAGCATGTCCTTGCCGTCGAAGTTCAGGGCGTCGGCGGTGACGATACCGGGGTGCTCGATCAGGCCCATCAGCGCCATCATGGTCACGGATTTACCCGAACCCGACTCGCCAACGATCGCCAGTACTTCACCTTTGTCGACGGAGATGTCGAGGCCATCGACCACCGGCACGGCGGTCTTGTCGCCGAAGCGGACATTGAGATTCTTGATTTCTAGCAGTGACATGGGAATCTCCTCAGGCGGCGTTCTTGAGTTTCGGGTCCAGCGCATCGCGCAGGCCGTCGCCCATCAGGTTGATTGCCAGCACGCTGAGCAAAATGGTCAAGCCAGGCAGGCTCACGACCCACCAGGCGCGTTCGATATAGTCGCGGGCCGAGGCCAGCATGGTGCCCCACTCAGGGGTTGGCGGTTGTACGCCAAGGCCCAGGAAGCCCAGGGCAGCAGCATCGAGAATTGCCGAGGAGAAACTCAGGGTGGCCTGAACGATCAGCGGCGCCATGCAGTTCGGCAGCACGGTGACGAACATCAGGCGTGGCAGGCCGGCGCCGGCGAGGCGGGCGGCAGTCACGTAGTCACGGTTCAGTTCGCCCATCACCGCAGCGCGGGTCAGACGGACATAGGACGGCAGCGATACGATCGCGATGGCGATCACGGTGTTGATCAGGCCAGGGCCGAGGATCGCGACAATCGCCACAGCCAGCAGCAGCGATGGCAGGGCCAGCATGATGTCCATCAGACGCATGATGGTTGGGCCAAGCAGGCGCGGGAAGAAACCGGCGAACAGGCCCAGCAGGATTCCCGGGATTAGCGACATCACCACCGACGACAAGCCGATCAACAGCGACAGGCGCGAACCCTGGATCAGGCGCGACAGCAGGTCACGGCCCAGTTCATCGGTGCCCAGCAGGAACTGGATCTGCCCACCTTCCAGCCAGGCCGGAGGGGTCAGCAGGAAGTCACGGTATTGCTCGCTCGGGTTGTGCGGGGCCACCCAAGGGGCGAACAGCGCGCAAAACACCACCAGCAACATGAACAGCAGGCCGGCAACCGCGCCTTTGTTCTTGGAGAAGGCTTGCCAGAATTCTTTGTACGGGGACGGGTACAGCAGGCTTTGATCGACTGCTACCGCGGGAGTAGGTGTGGTCATGGTCATGATCTCAGCGCTGGTGACGGATGCGTGGGTTGGCGAAGCCGTAGAGGATATCCACCACGAAGTTCACCAGAATCACCAGGCAGGCGATTAACAGGATGCCGTTTTGCACCACGGGATAATCCCGTGCGCCAATGGCTTCGATCAGCCATTTGCCGATGCCGGGCCACGAGAAGATGGTTTCGGTCAGGACCGCACCGGCCAGCAATGTGCCGACTTGCAGGCCGACCACGGTGAGTACCGGGATCAAGGCGTTACGCAGGCCGTGGACGAACACCACGCGTGCCGGCGACAGGCCCTTGGCCTTGGCGGTGCGGATGTAGTCTTCGCGCAGTACTTCGAGCATCGACGAACGGGTCATCCGCGCGATAACGGCCAGCGGGATGGTGCCGAGCACGATGGCCGGCAGGATCAGGTGGTGCAACGCGTCCCAGAATGCGTCTGGCTCGTCGGCCAGCAGGGTGTCGATCAGCATGAAGCCGGTGCGCGGCTCGATGTCGTAGAGCAGGTCGATCCGTCCGGAGACTGGCGTCCAGCCCAGGCTGACGGAAAAGAACATGATCAGGATCAGGCCCCACCAGAAGATCGGCATCGAATATCCCGCCAGGGAGATGCCCATCACCCCATGGTCGAACAGGGATCCTCGCTTCAAGGCCGCGATCACCCCGGCTAACAGCCCCAGGATGCCGGCGAACAACAGGGCGGCCATGGACAGTTCCAGGGTCGCAGGGAAAAGGGCGGTGAATTCAGTCCACACGCTGGTACGGGTGCGCAGGGATTCGCCGAGGTCGCCGTGGGCGAGCTTGCCGACATAATCCAGGTATTGCGCGTAGAGCGGTTTATTCAGACCAAGGCGTTCCATTGCCTGAGCGTGCATCTCGGGGTCGACTCGTCGTTCGCCCATCATGACTTCGACGGGGTCGCCAGGGATCATGCGAATCAACGCGAAGGTCAGCAAGGTGATGCCGAAAAACGTGGGGATCAATAACCCCAATCGGCGGGCAATAAAACTAAACATCTTGTTGTGTACCTCAATCAGCCGGTTAGGCAGGTTCGGCACCGTCAATGTCGACGGTGCCGAGCGTCTCTTATCTACTTCACCTGGGTGGTGGCGAAGTTATTTGTGGTCAGAGGGCTTTGGGTATAACCCTCGACGTTTTTACGCATGGCGGTGAACATTTTCGGGTAAGCCATGGGAATCCATGGTTGGTCCTTGTCGAAAACGTCCATTGCTTGTTCATAGAGTGCAGCGCGCTGGGTGGGTTCAGCGATGGCGCGCGCCTTGTCGATCAAGTCTTGAAACTCCTTGTTACACCAGCGGGCGTAGTTTTCGCCGTTTTTCGCTGCATCGCAACTCAAGTTCGGGGTGAGGAAGTTATCCGGGTCCCCGTTATCCCCCGCCCAGCCGGCGGAGACCATGTCATGTTCGCCATTCTTGGCGCGCTTGAGCATTTCGCCCCATTCCATGACCTTGATGTTCACTTTCAGGCCGATCTGCGCCAGATCCGCCTGCATGCGCTGGGCGCCGAGCATTGGGTTGGGGTTGGTCGGGCCGCCGCCGTTGCGGGTAAACAGGGTGAACTCGGTGCCTTCCGGTACGCCGGCTTCCTTGAGCAGGGCGCGGGCCTTGTCGAGGTCGCGGGGCGGGTTTTTCAGCTTGTCGCTGAAACCCAGCAGGGTTGGCGGGTACGGGCCGGTGGCGTCGACCGCGTTGCCTTTGCCGTACAGGGATTCGTTGTAGCCCTTCTTGTCGAACGCGATGTTGATCGCGTGACGCACCCGCGCGTCGCTCATGTACTTGTGGGTGGTGTTCATGGCGGTGTAGGCGGTGGTCATCGCCGCCAGTTCCGCCACCTTCAGGTTCGGGTCGGCCTTCATGCTCGGCACGTCATCCGGTTTCGGATACAGCGCGATCTGGCATTCGTTGGCCTTGAGCTTTTGCAGGCGCACGTTGTTGTCGGTGGTGATGGCCAGGATCAGCGGGTCAGCCGGCGGCTTGCCACGGAAGTAGTCCGGGTTGGCCTTGAAGCGCACTTGGGCGTCTTTGGCGTAGCGGGTGAAGATGAACGGGCCGGTGCCGATGGGCTTGGCGTTCAGGTCGTCGGTCTTGCCGGACTTGAGCAATTGGTCGGCGTATTCGGCGGAGTGAATCGAGGAAAACGCCATGGCCAGGTCGGCCAGGAACGGTGCTTCAGGGCGGGTCAGGGTGAAGACCACGGTGTGGTCATCGGTCTTCTCTACGCTCTTGAGCAGTTCCTTGAAGCCCATGCTTTCAAAGTATGGGTAGCCCACGTTGGACTTTTTGTGCCACGGGTGATTCGGGTCCAGCTGGCGCTGGAAGCTCCAAAGCACGTCGTCGGCGTTCATGTTGCGCGTGGGTTTGAAGTAGTCGGTGGTGTGGAACTTGATGTCGTCACGCAGGTGAAAGGTGTAGGTCAGGCCATCGGCGCTGATCTCGGGCAGGTCTTTGGCCAGTGCCGGGATCACTTCGGTGGTGCCGGGCTTGAAGTCCACCAGGCGGTTGAAGATGGTTTCGGCCGCGGCGTCGGCGGTGACAGCCGTGGTGTACAGGACCGGATCGAAGCCTTCCGGGCTGGCTTCGGTGCAGACGACCAACGGTTTGGCCGAGATGCCGACAGCAACGCTCAACAGCGCAGCGGCAATGGCGGCTTGTAACGGGAGCATTTTCATCTAAGAGCCCTCTGCAATCGATTGGACCAGACAAGCGTAGGCGGCGGGCTCGTCCTGAGCCCGCCGCCGACCTGGCGCTGATTAAAGAATGTTGAACGGGATGGTGGTCACCAGGCGGAACTCACGCAGGTTGCCGTCAGCCTGGTTGGCGCTGGCACGGTGAGTCACGTAGGTACCACGAATGGTGGTGGCCTTGAGTGCGCCGCTCTGGATCGCGTAAGCCGCGCCTACAGCTTCTCGCCGTCCTGGGCCTGAATGCCGTTGTAGGCAAAGCCAGCGCGGCCGCCGTCGCCGGTGTAGTGAGTACCGTCGATACCCCAGCCACGTGCCGAGTAGACGTTGAACTTCAGGCCCGGCACGCCGTATTCGGCCATGTTGATGCCGTAGGCGATCTGGAAGGACTTCTCGTTCGGACCGTTGAAGTCGGACGTCAGGGAGTTGGCCAGGTAGATGCCGTTGGTTTCGTGCAGGTAGTCGAAGTACTCGTCGCCGTTCACGGCCTGGTAGGAGAAGGTCAGGCTGTGAGCCTGGTGGGTCAGGCCGAACGACAGCGAGTAGGTGTCGTTGTCGATCTTGCCCATCAACTTTTTGCCTTCGTCGACGGTCTTGTAGTAGTTCAGGCCCGTGGTCAGGGACAGGGTCTGGCTGTCACCCAGCTCGTGGGTAGCACCGAAGTAGTACTGGTTCCAGAAGTCTTCCACGTTAGCGGCGAACAGGCTGGTCTTCAGGCTCTTGAACGGCTGGTAGTTGACGCCCAGGGTGTTGACCTTGTCGGTTTCCTGGCGACCATTGCCGTATTCGGTACGGAATTTCGACAGGCTCTGCTCGGTCCGTGGCGAAACGCGGTCGAACACGCCGCCCTGGAAGGACAGGTTGCTGAACTCTTCGCTGTTGAAGCTCACACCTTCGAAGCTCGAAGGCAGCGCACGGTTACCGATGGTGTCGATGATGCCGCTGCTGAAGTTCTGGCGACCGGCGGTCAAGGTGGTGTTCGAGACACGGAACTTGACGTTGGCCAGGCCCAGTTTGCTCCACTGGTCTACAGCGTCGCCGTCGGAGTCGGCCAGGGTACGGTTGGAGCCGCCCTTGATGTCGCGCTTGCTGCGGTCCAGGACCAGAGCGTTGTAGACCGCCACTTCAGTGCTCACGCCAACGGTGCCTTGGGTGAAACCCGAGGTAGCGTTGAGGATGGTGCCTTGCACCCAGTTGGTACGGTAGTTGTCAGTACGGGCTTCGCCGTGCTTCTGGTAAGTGAACTTGCTGCCACGGAAGCGTTGTTCGTTGGAGAACCAGTTGCGGGTTGTACCGCCCAGGCTTGCGCCGTCGATAAAGCCTTTGGCCTCGCTTTGGGCGCTGGTGCCGGCCAGTGTGGTTGGAACGAAGTCCTGGCTTGCAGGATCAGCGTAGGCGTTAGCCGTGATGCTGCTGATGGCCAGGGCCAGTAGCGCGGTGCTGCTCAGTTTCATGGGTGAAGCTCCTTTGGTTCTCTTTTTAATGCCGGTCTTTTTAGGTGAACCGGCTATTGGGTGTGTAACTCGTTCAAGCCTTTGCAAACGTTTGCCCATGGGTAAAACCCGAAATAAGGCTGCACGTTTGCAGCAAGGCGAATGCTCGCCCTGCGCAATCCGGTTATCTTTTTATGGGTTGATGCTGACGCCCGAGAACACGTTGCGGCCGAAGGGGCTCACTTTGAAACCTTCGACTTTGGCGCTTAACGGCTGGTTGACCGTCGAGTGGGCGACTGGCGTGATCGGCACCTGCTGCTTGAGCAGTTGCTGCGCCTGTTTGTATAGAACAGTCCTTTGTTCGCGGTCGGTGACGACCTTGGCTTGCTTGATCAGCTTGTCGTACGCCGGGTCACACCACATGGAGTAGTTGTTCCCGCCGATGGCGTCGCAGCTGTAGAGGGTGCCCAGCCAGTTGTCCGGGTCACCGTTGTCGCCGGTCCAGCCGATCAGGCTGATGTCATGCTCGCCATTCTTGGTGCGCTTGATGTACTCGCCCCATTCATAGCTGACGATCTTGACCTTGAGGCCAATCTTTGCCCAATCGCTTTGCAGCATTTCGGCCATCAGCTTGGCGTTGGGGTTGTACGGCCGTTGTACCGGCATCGCCCACAGGGTGATCTCGGTGCCTTCCTTCACGCCGGCAGCCTTGAGCAATTCCTTGGCTTTTTCCGGGTTGTAGGCGGCGTCCTTGATGGTGTCGTCGTAAGACCACTGGGTCGGCGGCATGGCGTTGACCGCCAGTTGCCCCGCGCCCTGGTACACGGCGTTGAGGATGCTCTGCTTGTTCACCGCCATGTCCAGGGCCTGGCGCACTTCGAGCTGGTCGAAGGGCTTGTGCCGCACGTTATAGGCGATGTAGCCCAGGTTGAAACCCGGCTTGGTCAGCAGTTGCAGGTTCGGGTCGGCCTTCAGGGCTTCGACGTCGGCCGGGCGCGGGTGCAGGGTGATCTGGCATTCGCCGGCCTTGAGCTTTTGTACCCGTACCGAGGCGTCGGTGTTGATCGCAAAGATCAGCTGGTCGAGCTTCACGCGGCTCGGGTCCCAGTACTGTTTGTTGCCGGTGTAGCGAATCTGCGAGTCTTTCTGGTAGCGCTGGAACACGAACGGCCCGGTGCCGATCGGCTTCTGGTTGATGTCGCTGGGCTTGCCGACCTTGAGCAAATGGTCGGCGTATTCGGCCGACAGGATCGAGGCGAAGCTCATGGCGATGTTCTGGATAAACGCGGCGTCGACCGTGTTCAGGGTCATCACCACGGTGTGCGGGTCGGTTTTCTCGACCTTGGCGATATTCTTGTTCAGGCTCATTCCGTTGAAGTACGGAAACTCGGTGGGGTAGGCCTTGCGGAACGGGTGTTCGGGGTCAAGCATGCGATTGAAGGTGAACAGCACGTCGTCGGCGTTGAAGTCGCGCGTCGGCTTGAAGTCCTTGTTGCCGTGGAATTTCACCCCTTCACGCAGGTGGAAGGTATAGGTCAGGCCGTCTTCGGAAATATCCCAACGGGTTGCCAGGCCCGGTACGACATTGGTCGCGCCTTTTTCAAACTCGGCCAAGCGGTTGTAGATAGGCTCGGCGGCGTCGTTATCGGTGGCCGTCGTGTATTGCGCGGTGTCGAAGCCCGCCGGGCTGCCTTCGGAGCAAAACACCAGGCTCTTTTTCTCGGCAGCCTGGCCCATCGAGGCCACAGCCAGCAGGCTGGTGCCAAATATCGCGGATAGAACGGTGGTATGGCGCATAACAATCCCGATCCTTGTTTGTTGTTTTCGTCAGTGAGCAATCGCAAGGTCATTCACGACCTTGCGACAACACTGATCCCACAACGGCAGTTGCCCTACAGAGACGATGCGTCTGCCGTACCACGACGTTATGGGTCGGGAGCCAGGCAGTAAATGCAACGAATCTGACAGACCTTGTAGGTAACGGAGCCGCGATTCGCAGTTAGCTGCCGTAGGACGGCAGCGTGTGCGGAGGTGGTCTGTTTCCTACGGTCTTGGCGGATGCAATAACGGCGACGTTATGAAACGTCGCCGCCAGAGATCCTTACTTGCCGCTTACGCTCACGCCGTAGAAGGAGTTCAAGCCAAATGGGCTGATCTTGAAGTCCTGCACGTTGTTGCGCATGGGTTGATACACCGTCGAGTGCGCGATAGGTGTCATCGGGACTGCATCTTTGAGGATATGTTGCGCCTGCTTGTACAGCTCGGTGCGTTTGGCTACGTCGGAAGTCGCCTTGGCTTCTTTCACGATGCCGTCGAATTTCTTGTCGCACCACTTGGAGAAGTTGTTGCCGGCCAGGGAATCGCAGCCGAACAGCACGTTCAGCCAGTTGTCCGGGTCACCATTGTCGCCGCTCCAGCCAATGATCATGGCTTGGTTCTCGCCGCCTTTGGAACGCTTGATGTACTCGCCCCACTCATAGCTGACGATGTTCACTTTCAGGCCGATCTGTTTCCAGTCGTTCTGCAGCATCTCGGCCATCAGCTTGGCGTTCGGGTTGTACGGACGCTGGACCGGCATCGCCCACAGGGTGATCTCGGTGCCTTCCTTGACGCCGGCTTCCTTGAGCAAAGCCTTGGCTTTGGTCACATCAAACGGCGCATCCTTGATGGTGGTGTCATAGGACCACTGGGTTGGCGGCATGGCGTTGACAGCCAGTTGGCCTGCGCCCTGGTACACCGAGTCGATGATCTGCTGCTTGTTCACCGACATGTCCAGGGCCTCACGCACGCGCAGGTCGGACAGCGGGTTAGGCGCGGTCTGGCCCTTGAGGACCGGCATTACGTTGTAGGCGATGTAGCCCAGGTTGAAACCGGCCTGGTGCGGCAGTTTCAGGTCCTTGTCTTCACCCAGCGCCTTGAGGTCGGCCGGACGTGGGAACAGGGTCACCTGGCATTCGTTTTTCTTCAGCTTCTGGATACGCACCGACGGGTCGGTAGTGATGGCGAAGATCAGGTTGTCGATCTTCACGTCTTCAGGTTTCCAGTAATCCTTGTTGCCGGTGTAACGGATGTTGGAGTCTTTCTGGTAGCTCTTGAACACGAACGGACCAGTGCCGATTGGCTTCTGGTTGATGTCCTGTGCCTTGCCTTCCTTCAACAGCTGGGCGGCGTATTCAGCCGACTGGATGGAGGCGAAGCTCATTGCCAGGTTCTGGATGAAGGCGGCGTCCACGGTGCCAAGGGTGAACTTGACGGTGTGGTCATCGACTTTCTCGATGTTCTTGATGTTGGTGTCCATACCCATGTCCGTGAAGTACGGGAACTCGGTCGGGTAGGCTTTACGGAACGGATCGTCTTTATTGATCATCCGGTTGAAGGTGAACAGTACGTCGTCAGCCGTGAATTCACGAGTTGGCTTGAAGTACGGGGTGGTGTGGAACTTGACGCCTTCACGCAGGTGGAAGGTGTACGTCAGGCCATCCGGGGAAACGTCCCAGGTCGTGGCGAGCCCAGGAACAACAGCGGTGCCGCCGCGCTCGAACTGGGTCAGACGGTTGAACATGGTTTCGGCCGAAGCATCGAAGTCTGTTCCGGTGGTGTACTGGCCTGGATCAAAACCGGCCGGGCTCCCTTCGGAGCAGAACACCAGGTTGCTCGCCGCTTGGGCGAAAGGTGCAGCAGCCATTAAACCGGCGCTGACTAATAACGGAATGACTGCGTGTTTAAGCATGTTGGCCTCATGATTTGTTGTCATTTTTGGTAGTGAGGGCGACCTCGTGAGTCGACCTGCGGATACTTATGCAGGGCCCATACCCAATGCAAGATGTTGAGAGCCTACAACGGCTAAACAGTGGTACGAACGTACACGAATGTCGCATATGTGTAAGTTCAGACACATTTACGCACTTTTGAGGGTTTTTTTCGGTGCGAGGGCTGCACCAGGAATGCCCAACCGAGGCGTCTGGCGCACTCGGTTGGGGCGCGGCTGTTACTTATTCAGACTGACGCCGTAGAAGGGAGTGAGTCCAAAAGGACTGATCTTGAAGTCCTGCACTTCCTTTCGCAGGGGCTGGAAAACCGTCGAGTTTGCGATAGGCGTTATAGGTACTTGTTCCTTAAGGATTTTTTGTGCCTGTTGATACCACTTGATGCGCTGCTCGCGGTCGCTGCTGACCTTGGCCTGCTGTACCAGTTTGTCGTAGGCCGGGTTACACCATTTTGCATAGTTGCTGCCCTTCACCGCGGCACAACTGTAGAGCACGCCGAGCCAGTTATCCGGGTCGCCGTTGTCGCCGGTCCAGCCGTAGATCATCACGTCGTGCTCGCCGGCTTTGGCGCGTTTGATGTACTCGCCCCACTCATAGCTGACGATATTGGCCTTGATGCCAATCTTTTCCCAATCCTGCTGGATCATCTGCGCCGACATCCGGGCATTGGGATTCGACGCGCGTTGTACGGTCATCGCCCACAGGTTGAGGGTGGTACCTGGTGCAACCCCTGCTTCTTTTAGTAGCGCCCGCGCCTTGGCCGGATCGTAGGGCGCGTCCTTGATTGTCGGGTCATAAGACCACTGGGCCGGAGGCAGGGCGTTCTGCGCCAATTGTCCGGCGCTCTGGTACACCGCCTTGATAATTGCCGGCTTGTCGATGGCCATGTCCAGCGCCTGGCGCACCTTGAGCTGGTCCAGGGGCGGGTGGGTCACGTTGTAGGCGAGAAAGCCCAGGTTGAAGCCGGCTTGCTGAAGAACCCGCAGGTTGGGGTCTTGCTTCATCACTTCGATGTCGGAAGGGCGCGGGTAACCGCTGACCTGGCACTCGCCGGCCTTGAGCTTTTGCAGGCGCACGGCGGCGTCCGGGGTGATCGAGAACACCAGGTTGTCGAGCTTCACATCTTCGGGCTTCCAATACTGTTTATTGGCGCTGTAGCGAATCTGCGAATCCTTCTGGTAACGCTTGAACACAAATGGCCCGGTGCCCACCGGCTTCTGATTGATGTCCGCGGCCTTGCCTTCCTTGAGCAACTGCGCGGCATATTCGGCGGACTGCACCGAGGCGAAGCTCATGGCCAGGTTCTGCACGAAGGAGGCGTCAACGTTGTTCAGGTTGAAGCGCACGGTGTGCTCGTCGAGTTTTTCGACGCTCTTGATCGTGGTGTTCAAGCCCATGTCGGTGAAGTAGGGCGACTCCGATGGATAGGCCTTGCGGAACGGGGTCTCGGGATCCAGCAGGCGCTGGAAGGTGAAGAGCACGTCGTCGGCGTTGAAATCACGGGTCGGGGTGAAATAGTCGGTGGTGTGGAACTTGACGCCATCGCGCAGGTGGAAGGTATACATCAGGCCGTCTTTGGACACGTCCCAATTGGTTGCCAGGCCGGGTTCGACTTCAGTGCCGCCACGCTTGAACTGGGTCAGGCGGTTGAACACGGTTTCGGCGGAGGCATCGAAATCGGTGCCGCTGGTGTACTGGCTGGGGTCGAAGCCGGCAGGGCTGGCTTCGGAGCAGTAGACCAGGGTGCCGGCTGCCTGGGCCATGGGCATGAATGCCAGCAGGCCGGCAGCAAGGAGCAGCGGTTTTAAGGTGATTCTTTCCATGGAGACCCCTGAAGTGGCAGGCAAATAGTGCCCGAACGAAAACGGCAGTCACCGAGGTTACCGCCGTTCTTGTCACTCAGGTAGAGATAAGCATGCGAGGCCCCAGTGTCTCCGGGATTCGGCTATTCCAGGTCGCTACGATTTAGCCGGAAAGTGTTCGGGTTTATAAGTGAACGCCCACCACTTGAGCGGATTCCAGTACGGGTTGCTCTTTGACGGCTTGAATTTCTTGATCCGCGCCATTTCTTCGCTGACATACTGTTCAGCCTCAGCTCTTACTGCGGTACGGACGTTATCGGTGATCTGAATATTTTGTGCGGATAAGTTCTCCAGGTAGATTTTTTCTACCTTGTCAATGGCAGCTTTTATCTCTTCAGGGGCCAGGTTGGCACTCAAGGTGCCGCTATAACCTTTGACAGGGCGGCCAATCAACTTTTGGAATTGAGCGGCAAACGAAGCATCCCCACCGGTTGCGGAATCACATGACAGCAGGCGCACGTTGTCGAACTCTTCCGGATGGATCCCTTTGCTGTGAAGCGTATCCAGCAATTCTTCCGGACTATTGAGCTTTCCATCATAAGAAACTTTTGCGACCCCGGTAGTCTCATCGACTTTACCGTGTACCAGTATGTTCAATCGCTGGGCCGAACCTTGTTTGTTCACATCCACGAACGTGTAAAGTTTATCGTTGATAGTGTTCAGGCTATCTATTTCTCCACTGAGAATACTGGTTTTTTCAGCAGTAGAAAAAAGGGCCTCGCCGACCGGCAGATTTTTAACCGTTTTCAGGGGCGGCAGTTCGACGCCGTCTACGTTGATAGATGCCGGGGGGACCTCTGGTCCACTCGACTCAATTTCATTTAACGACGGGTCCGGATGACTATCGCCGGATACTTTCGAAACGCGTGTCAGCTCAAATTCGCTCTTCTGCGAATTATAGTTCCAGCGGTAGTCTTCAGTAACGGTGGAGTTGAACGTGATCGGAGTTTCACCCAGGCTCGCCTCGACCAAACCGGGTGCAACTTCGTGTGCCAGCATCAGGCTTGAGATGACGGCCGCAGCAGTTCCCCCTGTGCGCTCGCCTGCGGTCTTGCCATAGAGGCTGTCATGCACGCCAAACACGATATTGCCTATATTGCCAACAATGGGCAGATTACCAAAGGTTTTGCCCCAGGTGTCTTTCACCGACTTCCAGGCTTGCTGCGAGGCACCAAACACATCCGTCTGGTCGGCCCACACCGCATTGTTGGCGTTCTGCTCCTGATAGTGGGGGGCGATACCTTTGTTCAGATCGCCAAATTGCAGCCCATAACCTGCTTTTCGCGATTCGGTGTAGTTGAATAGCTCTCGTACCGGCACGGATTTATCTTTGTACCAGTGTTCGTACCCCGGATATCGCGACCGATTATCCTGGATGAGGCTGTCGAGCACCGCCCCGGCCGGTGGCCAGTGGGCATTGTGTCGCCCTTGCATATCACCGGTATTGAAACGGCGCATCAATTCATCACGATTGTCTTTGGCCCAGTTCGCAAATTCGTCATCGCCTTTTATCTCGCGGACAGCGCCGTTCTTCAAGTCGATCATGACTCCCTGATTGGGGCGATTGGCGGTATTGCCATCGTAAGGCGTGTAGGGGATAAAGGCATACCCGCTCATGGGGTAGCCGTAAATATTGGGGATAATCACTTGCCCATTCTTGTCCAGCGTGCGATTCACCGCTTCCTGGCCGGCAGGGCTTAACCTTGCGAAATTTTCCGTGTCACTACGAAGGCTCAGCAACGTGCCCCGTGTTACATAGGCGTCTGCTTTTCCCGATCGCTCTGCTATTGTTCCGGAGCCCTCGCGCATCGGCGCGGCTATGTCTTTCTCCCAGCGAGCTTGAAGTTGTCGGCCGAACGCTTCCAAATCATTGATTTTTGTCCGGTCTTTTTTTTCTATTTCCATTTCAGGAAAATTTAAAACCCCACCACGTGCGGGTCTGTCGTGCGCTAGAGCACCCGCTGCAATTTCCCATGCGAAATAAGTGTGTGTCTGGGTATCAGAGAGATTTTGTGCTGTGCCCATACCGACATAGGTATTGAACGTTACCGTGAACTTTTCATGCGGGTCGAACCCGGCTGCCAATAAACCCCCACTGAAGTATCCTGCGGGGTCCATGAACAGGCGCACGTTCTGGAACTTGACGTTTCGTTCGCCTTCAGTGCCACTTTCTATATTTTCGATCTGCGTCTTTACACGATTGGCATAGGCATCGATATGAGCCTCTCGCTCATTGTAGATATACCCATCGCCTGGCGCGTGAACAAAGTCGGGTCCGTAAATGGTTGCCTTGTAGATATCAGACTCGTTCCTGGCGGCAGTGCCAACGTTGTCCGTTTCATAAATATCGGTACTCTTCAATGGCGTTGGCGGTATCCGTTCCAGCGCCTCGGTACGTTGTTCTTGAGTCGTACCGGGTAGCGGTGTTTTTGGGTAATGGACAATGTTAAGTTGAACTGAGCTTGTCATTTCAGATTACCTGGCTGGATGTTGATTGCACGCATCTGCGCCGCCATAAACTGTGGATGAGGAGTACGGTGATCTACGCCATGAGTGGTGCAGCGTCCAGGCGTGTTCCGCTCGTTGAGGGTGAGGATGTAGTTGTCCATTGCACGGGTTATAAGTTGAAAAGATTTATCACCAACGCACTTCAATGTGTCCGGACCAGCAGACGCCCGGCGATTAAGCATTTTCTGAAGCTGGTAACCGGTTATTACCGCTGAAACTTCTTGAATTAAGTGCCAGGCAAAAAAAATGCTGCCCGAAGGCAGCGGCATTGCAGTCCTGCTCCCTGAAATGGCAGGTAAACGCTACGCGAACGAGAACGGCGGTCACCACGGTTGCCGCCGTTCGGGTTACCCAGGTTGAGATAAGCGCCTGCGTCGCGGCGATCGCCTTAAAACACCTGTGCGCCGCCATAAACGGTGGACTGTATCCACCGCGGGTCCATAGGATCGCTCCAGACGTGCCGAGGCGGCGTACCACCATCTCCGATCAGGATTTGCCGGCCCTCGTCGCTCCATTCCTGCATGCGTTGTGCGAATTGGCCGTGGTACTCGTTGGCCGGACAAGTGATACCGGCCCATGGGTCCACTATCCACGCATCAGCCCATTCGGGCTCGGCAAATCCAGCGGTCAAGAGGTTAGGCTGACTTGCGGGGCCGCCGACCACGCTGAAGGTGTGTCCCTGCACTTGTGCAATGCGGGCAAAGCCGCCACTGGCGTTAACGGTATCGGTGGCGACCCTGGCCATCTGGTCGCAATTGCCGGCCCCCGTTTTCAGGATGACCTCCGAGTAGTTGGGCGCGCCGGTTCGAGTGTATAGCCAGGTCACTATTTCATTGGCCACGTCGCTGCGCAGACTGTTACCGGCATCGGCCAGGGTTTTCTGGTTGGCCGACCGTATACCGGTTGTCTGGAACTGTTCCTCCACCGTTCTCTTGCCCCAACGGGCGTAGGCCTTGTTTTGCTCGTTGACCGTGAGCTGCCCGAAATAGTGAGGCTTTTGAAGGGGCTCAAGTTGTATGGTCTTGGCGGCCACCTCTACCTTCTTGTCCCAGGCATAGACTGCCAGTAGAACTTCACGTTTCTTTTCATCGGACAGTCCGGCCAGGACTCGGTCCAGTTGGGTGGCTTGATCGGGTGTGAAGTTGTATTCAAGGCTCAGTTTTTTTGCCAGTGAGTCCAGGGAGGGCAGTATCACCAGATCGTTATTGTGGGTTTTTCCGGAAATGTCACGATAGAGGTCCTTGTACTCGTCATGCAGCCTGATGATGTCCCGGCTGGCCGGATCGGTGTTTGCGGCGATGCGTTGAAAGTTGAGCGCAGGGTTCGAACCGTCGTATTCGGCCACGTAGTAAATGCCGGTATCGCCCTCGACCACCACATAATCTATTCCTGCGTAGGGTATTTTTATGCCCCTCAGGACGCGCTGGTCATCACTGAGATCACTGATCTGGTCCAGCTTTACAACCACGGTTTCCTGGTTGAGCGCCCGTGGTTGACCGATATCTTCATAGCCGAAGTCCGGCTCATTGAGCACCACCCCGCTGGTTTGGTTGCGGTAGGTAACCGGCGTGTGCCCGGGCACCGACATCAGCTCCTGGCTGGATGTGTCGCTCACTCTATACAGCCTGTGCTCATGCACCACGGTCCGCGCGCCTTCCTGCGTTGGGGCGCCCGGCAAGAGACGCCGATGCTCAAGTGCCTGGGCGTCTTGAGCGACCGATGTATCGGCGTCCTCGATCATTTTTGTGTAGCACAAGCTGTCAATGTTGCGCTTTACGCGGCGCCCAACCGGCGCACAAACGGCTTCAAAATCCTCCAGCGGCTCGGCATGCTCGGTAGGCCCCATCTTGGTCAAGGCGTCCGGTTGTGCGGGGTCGTAGCGGTAAACGTCATCCCCGACCACTACATCGGTATGGGTTGCACGCTTGATCAGGAAGGTCTGGTCTGCGGACAGGCCCTCAGGTACCAGCACGCTTGCCCCTGCAGCTCCCGGCTCGACTTCGCGCGTGAGGGCGATGCGGGTGGAGGACTCAAGGGCTTTCGAGGCCCTCTCTGTCCCTTTCTCCACCAGTGAAGTTGCGCCCGAAGCCACCGTCGGCAGCGCATTGAGCACTCCGAACACGATATGGTCGGCCCCGCCTTTCTTGCCGTGCTTGACGTCATCGATGCCGATACCGGCCTCCGCTACGCCGGAGGCGACGTAGAACACCTCGAGGGCCACGGCGACTTCGGGCATCACCAGTGCCAGCGGCGTCATCAGCATCGCGACCTTGGTGGCGGTTTCCAGGCCTTTGAGGATGTTGGCTTTGGTCACGTCGCTGTCGGTGACGATTTGGGTCTCGGCATCCTTGTACGAGCGATCTTTCTGGCGGGCAGTAATGGCCTCGAATGGGTCCTGGGCGAGGGGTTCGGTGGTGATGAAAGTCTGCGGGTTGAATTCATTCAGGCGCTCCAACACATCGGCATCCGGCGCGTCTTTGCGGTGCCAGCCACCCAGCCCGGTCAGTGTCTGGTTCACGCCGTCGGAGAACGTCCGGTCGGCCTGGTCACGCAGCGTGAAATGGGTTGAAAGGGCTTCGCGCTTGGTGGGGTCGGCAGCTTGCTCAGCCAGCCAGTTTTTCATCTGGGCCTGGCTGTCAAAGCGATGAATAGGCGACGAGTTGCCGGGAATATACAAAAGCGTGGGGCTGATGATCTTGCCGTCATCGGTGACCTTGGGGTTTTTGTCGGTGATGTACAGCAGGTCCGAAGATTGAAAACCGTTGATGCTGAGCAGACCCATTTCCAGGCCTGGGTCCTGGGCGGCAGAGGCTTTCAGGTCCTCGACGCGGAGGTTCGACCAGTCTTTATCGGTGGTCAAGTTCGCTGCGCGTAGCGCCAGTTCCTTGTCGCTTGGGCTCAGGCTGCCGGTCTTTTCCTGGAGCAGGATGGCGGCAACGAAGGAGGCCTTGGTCAATGCCGTGTATTTGCTTTCGTGGCTGGGCCAGAACGTATCCAGGAATGTTTTATACGGCGCGGCGCGTTCGGTGTTCCACACCAATTCCCTGAATTGCTCCGGGGTCTTTTTGATCCGCATCGACTCGTTGTATTGCTGGCGCTGGCCGGGCGGGGAGGCGCGGTATATAAACTCATAGGTCTGCTGGGCATTGACGGCAGAGTCAATGGCAAGCCCCGCCTGGCCCAGCGGCGAAAACGTCAGTAGCCGTTCCAGCCAGGTATGCAGGGTCGTGCGTGTTTTTTCCTCGGGCGTCTGGTGTTCATCGGTGTTGTTTTTTTTCTGCACATCTTGCAGGGCCGCCTGGGTCAAGGTTATCCGGTTCAGTACCTTTGCATTGCGAGGAGGCCTTCCCCGTGTCGGGTCGTAGTTGAAGGTAGTAATAAACGTGTTGTCCGGATCAACGTCCTCGCCCCACTTTTTCTTGATTTCGGCCTTGATAAGGTTGGCGGTGCTTTCCAGGGGCGTCTCGAACCCTGTCGTTGCACTGCGAATGTAGTTTTCGACTGTCTTGTTGTATGGCAATCCCGGGATCAACACGTCGTGAGTGTGACGGCGGGGTCGTGATGCGGGAGTGTCGGTGGCCCGATCGGCTGCCTTTACGGGCTGCCCTGGCGAATATGTCTGCCGTGAAGTATCCGTACCTTGGCGGGGTTTTCCCTGTTCTTCGGCAATACCTGCCGAGGAGGGGGTATCAAGGAAGAAGCCGTTGTTTGCCGCGATGGAACCTATGGTGGTCATATGACAAATCCTGATGTGCATGGTGTGCAGGAATGATGTGATGTCCGCCATAGGTGGTTCAGCGTGTAGGCGTGTTCCGTTCTTTGATGGGGAAGATGTAGTTCGCCATTACGCGGGTTATAAGCTGAAAAGATTTATCGCCGGTGCGCTTCAAGGTGTGTGGACCAGAACACTCTCAGCCATTGAGTATTTTCTTAAGCTGATATCCGGTTATTACCGCTGATACTTCTTGAATGAAGTGCGCAGGCAAAAAAAACGCTGCCCGTGGGCAGCGTCATTGCAACTGGGGTACCGCTCGATCAAGGCATCTGGACTTCGATCACGCCATCTGCGGTCATGTTGACCTGGCTGGTGCCGGCTTCGACTTCCGGCGTCGGTGCCGAATCCATCGCTGCGGCTTTCATCATCATCCCGCCACGTGCATACGGCTGTGGATAACCGTTGGTGTTGAAGTTCAGGTTGACGATCTTGTAGCCCTTGCCGCCCAGCGCATCGGTGGCCAGTTGGGCACGGGCCTTGAATGCGGTGACCGCTTCTTTAAGCAGGGCATCTTCGCTGGCCTTGCGGGTCGGGTTGGCGATGGCGAAGTCCATGCTGTCCATTTTCAGGTTGGTCAGCATGTCGCCGGTGAGCTTGGACAGGGCGGCGAAGTCGGCACTTTCCATGCGCAGCTCAGCGCGTTCACGCCAGCCGGTGATTTTCTGGTTCTTGTCGTCGTAGATCGGGTAGCTGTTGCGGCTACCCTGGCGCAGGGTCACGCCTTTGACTTCGCGGGCCTGGGCCAGCGCCTTGTTCATGGTGGTGGTGATTTCGGCGGCAAGCTTGGCCGGGTCGGTGTTCTGCGACTCGGTGTACAGGGTGACGATCATCTGGTCGCGCGCCACTTCCTGGCTGACTTCGGCACGCAGGGAAATCTGGTTGTAATGCAGTTCGTCAGCAGCCATGGCCGGCAGGCTGGCGAGGGTAGCGGCGCCGAGGGTGAGGGTGGCTGCACTGCGAATGAAACGAGACATGTAAGCTCCTTGAGATGTTCGTGTTCGGTAAGACTGTAGACGCAAGGTTTCAGTTCTTCGGGTTTACACATTCGCTACAAGTTGGCGGATGCCGACGAACGGTCATGATCCTGACCCCTGCGTCAAAGAGCCACACACGCCGTGCCAGCGCTGTCGCTTCGTTTATACTCCGTGCGATCCGCCTGCAGCGCTCATCGGGAGAGCTCATGCTCGCCGCCGTAAAACTGACTTCCGCCACCCGCCAGAACCTTTGGCGCCTGACGTTCATCCGCACCCTGGTGCTGGCCGCACAGGCCGGTTCGGTGGGGCTCGCCTATTGGTTCAAGCTGCTGCCGCTGCCCTGGTTGCAGTTGGCCGTGACCCTCGGCTTCTCCACGGTGCTGTGTGTATTTACCGTGATCCGGCTGCGCACCACGTGGCCTGTGACCGAGCTGGAATACGCCCTGCAACTGGCCTGCGACCTGTTTATCCACAGCGTGTTGCTGTACTTCTCCGGCGGCTCCACCAACCCGTTCGTGTCCTATTACCTGGTGCCACTGACCATCGCGGCGGTGACCTTGCCGTGGCGTTATTCGGTGGTGCTGTCGGGTATTGCCCTGACCCTGTACACCCTGCTGCTGGCACAGTTCTACCCGTTGCAGACCTTCCCCATCGCCCGGGAAAACCTGCAGATCTACGGCATGTGGCTGAGCTTTGCCCTGTCGGCGGCGGTCATCACCTTTTTTGCCGCACGAATGGCGGAAGAGCTGCGCCGCCAGGAAGAGCTGCGCGCCATTCGCCGTGAAGAAGGCCTGCGGGACCAGCAGTTGCTGGCCGTCGCCACCCAGGCCGCCGGCGCGGCCCACGAATTGGGGACGCCGCTGGCGACCATGAGCGTACTGCTCAAGGAAATGACCCAGGACCATCACGACCCGGCCCTGCAAGACGACCTGAGCGTGCTGCAGGAACAGGTCAAGCAGTGCAAGCTGACCTTGCAGCAGCTGGTGCGCGCCGCCGAGGCCAATCGCCGCCTGGCGGTGGAGATGCAAGACGTCACCCAGTGGCTGGACGAAGCCCTGAACCGCTGGCACCTGATGCGTCCCGAAGCCAGTTACCGGTTCCACCTGCTGGGCCAGGGCACGGTGCCGCGCATGGCACCGCCGCCGGACCTGACCCAGGCGCTGCTGAACCTGCTGAACAACGCCGCCGATGCCTGCCCGGAAGGGTTGGAAGTGACCCTGGACTGGGATACGGAAGACTTCACCATCAGCATTCGCGACCACGGCGCCGGTGTGCCGCTGGCGATTGCCGAGCAGATCGGCAAGCCCTTCTTTACCACCAAGGGCAAAGGCTTCGGCCTGGGCCTGTTTTTGAGCAAGGCCAGCGTGACCCGCGCGGGCGGCTCAGTGAAACTCTATAGTCATGAGGAAGGCGGCACGCTCACCGAGCTGCGCCTGCCCCGTGTCGCACGAGGAGACATCGATGAGTGACGAGATCCAAGTCGAAGGCGAAGAACTGCCGCACCTGCTGCTGGTAGATGACGACGCCACCTTTACCCGCGTGATGGCCCGCGCCATGAGCCGTCGTGGCTTTCGCGTCAGCACCGCAGGTTCCGCCGAGGAAGGCCTGGCCATCGCCACGGCCGACCTGCCGGAATACGCGGCCCTGGACCTGAAAATGGACGGCGACTCCGGCCTGGTGCTGCTGCCCAAGCTGCTGGAGCTGGACCCGGAAATGCGCGTGGTGATCCTCACCGGCTATTCCAGCATTGCCACCGCCGTCGAGGCGATCAAGCGTGGCGCCTGCAACTACCTGTGCAAGCCGGCAGACGCCGACGACGTGCTGGCCGCCTTGCTCTCCGAGCACGCCGACCTCGACACCCTGGTGCCGGAAAACCCGATGTCGGTGGACCGCCTGCAGTGGGAACACATCCAGCGGGTGTTGACCGAGCACGAAGGCAACATCTCCGCCACGGCCCGCGCCCTGGGCATGCATCGTCGAACGTTGCAGCGCAAGTTGCAGAAACGCCCGGTTCGACGTTGAACGGCGACTGAACAATCTGCTTCAGGCCGCACGGAGCCCTGAACCGATCGTTTATGATCGGTTCAAACGCCTGTTATTTTTTTTCCTACCGAGCCTGAACAATGAATCAGAACGCTGAGTATTCCGCGGTCAATGACGCGGTGCGTGGGCAATTTTTAAGGAAAGTCTGGGCGCTGATCACCCCCTACTGGCGCAGTGAGGAGAAGTTCAAGGCCTGGCTGTTGTTGCTGGTGGTGCTGGGGCTTTCGCTGTTCAGTGTGGCCGTGTCGGTGTGGTTCAACAGCTGGAACCGCGACTTCTATAACGCCCTGGAAAAGAAGGACTACGACGCCTTCACCCACCTGCTGATGTATTTCAGCGTGATCGCCGTGGTGGCGATCGTCACCGGGGTGTTCACTTCCTATTTGCAGCAAATGCTCACCATCCGCTGGCGGCGCTGGCTGACTGAAACCTACTTCGCCAAGTGGCTGAGCGAGAAGAACTACTACCACCTGGAATATGGCGGCTACACCGATAACCCCGACCAACGTATCTCCGAAGACCTCAACGCCTTTACCAGCAGCACCCTGAGCCTGGGCCTGGGGTTTATCAGTAACCTGGTGAGCCTGGTGTCGTTCTCGGTGATCCTGTGGGGCGTGTCCGGCAGTATCGAGGTTTGGGGCATCACGATTCCCGGCTATATGTTCTGGGCGGCACTGGTATATGCCGTGCTGGGCAGTTGGTTGACCCACTTGATTGGTCGAAAACTGATCGGCTTGAGCAACCGCCAGCAACGCTTCGAGGCCGACTTGCGTTTCAGCCTGGTGCGGGTGCGCGAGAACGCGGAAAGCATCGCGCTGTTCAATGGCGAGCCGAATGAACACCAGCAACTGAGTGCACGTTTCGGGCGGGTGTGGAGCAACTTCTGGAGCATCATGCAGCTCAAGAAGCGCCTGAACTTTTTCACCAGTGGTTACTCGCAGATCGCGATCATCTTCCCGTTTGTGGTGGCAGCGCCGCGTTACTTTTCCGGCCAGATAGAGCTGGGCGTGCTGATGCAAGTGGCCAGTGCGTTTGGCAGCGTGCAGGGCAGCCTGAGCTGGTTTGTCGACGCGTACACCGTGTTGGCCAGCTGGCGTGCGACCTGTGATCGTCTGCTGAGCTTTGGCGAGGCGATGGAAGAAAACGAAGGCCGCAACACGGGCATCGAGTTGCAACGCCAGGGCGGCAATTTGCAGATGAGCAACCTCAGCCTCGATCTGGCGGATGGTCGTCACCTGCTCGATGGCGCCAACCTGACGGTTGCCGAGGGTGAGCGATTGATGCTCAGCGGGCGTTCCGGCAGCGGCAAGTCAACCTTGCTGCGGGCCATGGGCAATCTCTGGCCAAACGGCCACGGCAACATCCGCTTGCCGGCCGAGCGTTATCTGTTCCTGCCGCAAAAGCCGTACCTGCCGATTGGTACCTTGCGGGGTGTGTTGAGTTATCCACAGGAGGAGGGCGCGTACCCGGCGCAACGTTATGCACAGGTCCTGGAAACCTGCCGCCTGGCGCATCTGATTCCACGCTTGGACGAAGCCAATCACTGGCAGCGCATGCTGTCGCCGGGTGAGCAACAGCGCCTGGCGTTTGCGCGGGCGTTGTTGTTTGAACCGCAATGGCTGTACATGGACGAGGCCACCTCGGCGATGGACGAGGAAGATGAGGCGGCGCTGTATCAGGCGTTGATCGATGAGTTGCCGGGGTTGAGCATCGTCAGCGTCGGGCACCGCAGCAGCCTCAAGCGTTTCCATGGGCGGCATGTGCGGATACAGGACGGGCAGCTACAAGAACAGCCAGTGTCCTGAAGTCGGACTCGGTCAATGTGGGAGCGGGCTTGCTCGCGAATACGGTGGGTCAGTTAATACATAGGGTGACTGATAGACCGCATTCGCGAGCAAGCCCGCTCGCACATTGGATCAGTGTCGTCTGGTCGACCTGGTGCCAACAAAAAAGCCCGGCTGATCATCGATCAGCCGGGCTTTTTCATGCCGCTTGAAAGCTATTACTTCTTCAAGCCGTAATGCTCATCCAGCATCCCCGGGGCGTTTGGCGTTTTTGGCGCGTAATCCCGTGGCGGTTCCTGATTTTCCCGCGGAGGGGTCAGGCGTTCCCGTGGAGCGTGCGGTGCATCGGAATGCAGCGCGGCCAGCAGGCGCTGGCGGGTGATGTCGTCCAGGGCCAGGCGGTTGGCACCCTCGGCGAGATGATCCTGTACTTCCTGATAGCTCTGAGTGAGCTTTTTCACCAGGGTCGCGGTGCTGTTGAAGTGGGTAACAACCTCGTTCTGATAACTGTCAAAACGTTCCTGAATGTCATCCAGCTGACGCTGCGTGCGGTTAGGCGCGGCATTCGGCAGCAGGCGGGCAACCAGGAATCCAATGGCGACACCGGCAACCAAGGCGAGAGTCGGCAACAACCAAACTAAGAGCGAGTGTTCCACGAGTCCTTCCTCTATAAACGGCTTTGCTTTACGTTAACGGCTCGGACCTGCGCTGTATACCGCGATTAAGCTCGCAATGATGCCATGCACAGACTTTTAGCTAGACGAGTCGACCCCTTGAGAGGTCACGGAGTTCCTTCCTTGCTGATGCGTGAAACCCCCGTTTTGATCGATGGCCCGGTAGGCCAACTGGACGCCCTGTATCTGGATCACCCCGAGCCACGTGGCCTGGCGCTGATCTGTCACCCGAACCCGGTGCAGGGCGGCACCATGCTCAACAAAGTCGTATCGACCCTGCAACGCACCGCGCGCGATGCCGGCTTGATCACGTTACGTTTCAATTATCGCGGTGTCGGCACCAGTGCCGGTACGCACGATATGGGCACCGGTGAAGTCGACGACGCCGAAGCGGCAGCCACCTGGCTGCGTGAAAAGCATCCCGACCTGCCGATCACCCTGCTGGGTTTTTCCTTCGGCGGGTTTGTCGCGGCCACCCTCGGCGGCCGCCTGGAAGCCAAGGGCGAAAAACTCGCGCACCTGTTCATGGTGGCCGCGGCCGTGATGCGCCTGCGGGATAACGACGTGTTGCCACAAGGCTGCCCATTGACCGTGATCCAGCCGGAAACCGACGAAGTGGTCGACCCGCAACTCGTCTACGACTGGTCCGCGGCCCTGAATCGCCCCCATGAGCTGCTGAAAGTGGCAGAATGCGGACACTTTTTTCATGGCAAGCTGACCGATCTCAAGGATCTTGTGCTGCCACGTCTTTCGAATTGATGACAAGCGATCACCCATGACGACCCGTACCCGCATCCTCACCGGCATCACCACCACCGGCACGCCGCACCTGGGCAACTACGCCGGCGCGATTCGCCCGGCGATCCTTGCCAGCCAGGACGCCAACGCCGACTCCTTCTACTTCCTGGCCGACTACCACGCCCTGATCAAGTGCGATGACCCGCAGCGCATCCAGCGCTCGCGCATGGAAATCGCCGCGACCTGGCTGGCCGGTGGCCTGGATGTGAACCGGGTAACCTTCTACCGCCAGTCCGACATCCCGGAAATCCCCGAGCTGACCTGGCTGCTGACCTGCGTGGCGGCCAAGGGCCTGCTCAACCGTGCGCACGCCTACAAGGCCTCGGTGGACAAGAACCTGGAGAACGGCGAAGACCCGGATGCGGGGATCACCATGGGCCTGTACAGCTACCCGGTGCTGATGGCCGCGGACATCCTGATGTTCAACGCCCACAAGGTGCCGGTCGGTCGTGACCAGATCCAGCACGTGGAAATGGCTCGCGACATCGGCCAGCGCTTCAACCACCTGTTCGGCAAGGGTAAAGAATTCTTCACCATGCCCGAAGCGCTGATCGAAGAAAGCGTCGCCACCTTGCCGGGCCTGGATGGCCGCAAGATGTCGAAGAGCTACGACAACACCATCCCGTTGTTCACCAGCGCCAAGGACATGAAGGACGCGATCTCGCGGATCGTCACCGACTCCCGCGCGCCGGGCGAAGCCAAGGATCCGGACAACTCGCACCTGTTCACCCTGTACCAGGCATTTGCCACCCAGACCCAGGAAGAAGAGTTCCGCGGTGAACTGCTGCAAGGCCTGGGCTGGGGCGAGGCGAAGAACCGTCTGTTCCAACTGCTGGACGGCCAGTTGGGTGAAGCGCGCGAGCGTTATCACCAACTGATGTCGCGCCCGTCGGACATGGAAGACCTGCTGCTGGTCGGCGCCCGCAAAGCCCGCGCCGTGGCTGCACCGTTCCTGGCCGAACTGCGTGAAGCGGTGGGCCTGCGCTCGTTCGTCAATCCGGTCGCCGTGGCTGCCACCACCAAGAAGAAAGCTGCGAAAGCCGCACGCTTTGTCAGCTTCCGCGAAGACGACGGCAGCTTCCGCTTCCGTTTGCTGGCGGCCGAAGGCGAGCAACTGCTGCTGTCGCGCAACTTTGCCGACGGTAAAACCGCAGGCGCCGTAACCAAGCAGCTGCAATCGGGTCAGGCGCTGGATGTACGCAGTGAAGCCTCGAGCTTCAGCGTGTGGCTGGACGGTGAAGTCGTCGCCGATAGCCCGGCGTTCGCCGACAGCGCCTCGCGGGATGCGGCGATCGAAGCCTTGCGCGTTGCGTTGACCCCAATCGAGGATTGACCCGACCAAGGGTTGATTGCCATTCTTCAGGGCCGTCGTTACAGTGGCGGCCCGTTTTTGTTGCCTTGCTAACGAATTATGACGCCCCTAGAACGATATCAAGCTGATCTGAAACGCCCTGAATTCTTCCATGACGCTGCCCAGGAAACTGCGGTGCGCCATTTGCAGCGCCTGTACGACGATCTGGTCCAGGCCTCGCAGAACAAGCCGGGCATGCTCAGCAAGCTGTTTGGCAAGAAAGACCATACGCCGGTCAAGGGCCTGTATTTCTGGGGTGGTGTTGGTCGGGGCAAGACTTACCTGGTGGACACCTTCTTCGAAGCGCTGCCGTTCAAGGAAAAGGTGCGCACCCACTTCCACCGCTTCATGAAGCGCGTGCATGAAGAGATGAAGACCCTGCCGGGCGAAAAGAACCCGCTGACCATCATCGCCAAGCGCTTCTCGGAAGAAGCCCGGGTGATCTGTTTCGATGAGTTCTTCGTGTCCGACATCACCGACGCGATGATCCTCGGCACCCTGATGGAAGAGTTGTTCAAGAACGGCGTGACCCTTGTCGCCACCTCGAACATCGTGCCCGACGGCCTGTACAAGGACGGCCTGCAACGCGCGCGTTTCCTGCCGGCCATCGCCCTGATCAAGCAGAACACCGACATCGTCAACGTCGACAGCGGCGTCGACTACCGCCTGCGTCACCTTGAACAAGCCGAACTGTTCCACTACCCGCTCAACGAAGTGGCCCAGGAAAGCCTGCGCAAGAGCTTCCGCGCGCTGACGCCGGAATGCACCCAGGCGATTGAAAACGACAAGCTGATCATCGAAAACCGCGAAATCATCGCACTGCGCACCTGCGATGACGTGGCCTGGTTCGAATTTCGCGAACTGTGCGACGGCCCTCGCAGCCAGAACGACTACATCGAACTGGGCAAGATCTTCCACGCGGTGATCCTGAGCGGTGTCGAGCAGATGAGCGTCACCACCGACGACATCGCGCGGCGCTTTATCAACATGGTCGACGAATTCTACGACCGCAACGTCAAGCTGATCATCTCGGCGGAAGTCGAGCTCAAGGACCTCTACACCGGCGGCCGCTTGAACTTCGAATTCCAGCGCACCTTGAGCCGCTTGCTGGAAATGCAGTCCCACGAGTTTCTGTCGCGGGCGCACAAGCCGTAAGCGATGTGCTTGAAATGAAAAAGGCCCGCAGCGATGCGGGCCTTTTTTTATGCAAATTTCCAGGTCAACAGAAAGCAACTGTGGGAGCCGGGCTTGCCCGCGATAGCGGTCTGTCGGTTGATGCCGCTGGTGCCTGGCACGCCGCCATCGCAGGCAAGCCAGCTCCCACATTTTTACTGCGTATACCCTTTGGTTACGCGGCCTGCTGGAACTGCTGGCGATACTGGTTGGGCGACAGCTCGGTATGCTGGCGGAACAGCCTCGCAAAGAAGCTCGCGTCGTCGTAGCCCACCTCGTAACTGATGGTCTTGATGCTTTTGCGGCTGCCGGACAGCAGGCCCTTGGCTGTCTCGATGCGCAACCGTTGCAGGTAGTGCAGCGGCTTGTCACCGGTGGCGGTCTGGAAGCGGCGCATGAAGTTGCGGATGCTCATGCCGTGTTCCCGGGCCACGTCTTCGAAGCGGAACTTGTCGGCGAAGTGCTCTTCGAGCCAATGCTGGATCTGCAGGATGATCACGTCCTGGTGCAGCTTCTGCCCGCCAAAACCGATGCGCCCGGGGGCGTAGCTGCGTTGCACTTCGTAGAGGATGTCGCGGGCTACGGCCTGGGCGATGTTGGCGCCGCAGAAGCGTTCGATCAGGTAGATGTAGAGGTCGCAGGCTGAAGTGGTGCCGCCGGCGCAGTAGAGGTTGTCGGCGTCGGTCAGGTGCTTGTCCTGGTTCAGCTGCACCTTGGGAAAGCGTTCGGTGAAAGCGTTGAAGAAGCGCCAATAGGTGGTCGCTTCCTTGCCATCCAGCAGGCCGGCTTCGGCGAGCCAGAACACCCCGGTGGCTTCGCCGCACAGCACCGCGCCACGGGCGTGTTGTTCACGCAGCCAGGGCAGCACTTGGGGGTAGCGTTGGCACAACGAGTCGAAATCGTCCCAGAAGGCCGGGAGCACGATGATGTCGGCGTTTTCGAGGCCGCCGTCCACCGGCATGATCACATCGCTGAAGCTGCGCACCGACTGCCCGTCGGGGCTGACCAGGCGGGTTTCGAAGGCGGGAGTGAGGCCCTGGCCCAGCTGTTTGCCGTAGCGCAGGCTCGCGAGGTGGAAGAAATCCTTGGCTTGCATGAGGGTTGAAGCGAATACCCGATCAATGGCCAAAATGCTGACGCGCCGCAAGGGCGTGGAGATTTGGTTAGACATAATTTCATTTATTCTTATAGGGGAAAGTGGTCACCAGACGGCTGGATCGTCTTATTTTTTGTCGCATGTGTCCAGTGTCCTGTGACGCCTTCGCGGCTTAGGCTCTGTGATCCCGGTCTTGTCCGACAATTCACACAGGTGACCCATGATTCCCAGAACCTTGTTCAGCTCGGAGCACGAACTCTTCCGCCAGAGCGTGCGCACCTTCCTCGAAAAAGACGCGGCGCCGTTCCACGGGCAATGGGAAAAGCAGGGCTACATCGACCGCAACCTGTGGAACAAGGCGGGGGAGGCGGGGATGCTCTGCTCGCATTTGCCGGAAGAGTACGGCGGCCTCGGGGCGGACTTTCTCTACAGCGCGGTGGTGATCGAGGAGATCAGTCGCCTGGGATTGACCGGGATTGGTTTCTCCCTGCATTCGGACATTGTTGCGCCCTACATCCTGCATTACGGCAGTGAGGCGCTGAAGCACAAGTACCTGCCCAAGCTGATCTCCGGGGAAATGGTCACGGCGATTGCCATGACCGAGCCGGGGGCCGGGTCCGACCTGCAAGGGGTCAAGACCACGGCGGTGCTGGATGGCGATGAATACGTGATCAACGGCTCCAAGACGTTCATCACCAATGGCTTCCTGGCTGATCTGGTGATCGTCGTGGCCAAGACCGATCCCAAGGCCGGCGCCAAGGGCACCAGCCTGTTCCTGGTGGAGGCCAACACGCCGGGCTTCGACAAGGGCAAGCGCCTGGAGAAGGTCGGGATGAAGGCCCAGGATACATCGGAGCTGTTCTTCCAGGATGTGCGGGTGCCCAAGGAGAATCTGCTGGGCCAGGCGGGGATGGGCTTTGCCTACCTGATGCAGGAGTTGCCGCAGGAGCGTTTGACGGTGGCGATTGGCGCGTTGTCGTCAGCCGAGGCGGCGCTGCAATGGACGCTGGAATACACCCGCGACCGCAAGGCGTTCGGCAAGGCGATCATCGACTTCCAGAACACCCGATTCAAACTGGCGGAGATTGCCACTGAAACCCAGATCGGCCGGGTGTTTGTCGACAAGTGCATGGAGTTGCACCTGGAAGGCAAGCTCGATGTGCCCACGGCCGCGATGGCCAAATACTGGGCCACGGACCTGCAGTGCAAGGTGCTGGATGAGTGTGTGCAACTGCACGGCGGGTATGGGTTTATGTGGGAATACCCGATTGCGCGGGCGTGGGCAGATGCGCGGGTGCAGCGGATTTATGCGGGGACGAATGAGATCATGAAGGAGATTATTGCGCGGGCGCTTTGAATTCTTGGTGTTTTTGAGGGCCTCTTCGCGAGCAAGCCCGCTCCCACATTCGACTGCATTCCAAAGGTGGAACTCGGTCGAATGTGGGAGTGGGCTTGCTCGCGAAGGCGGTCTAGAGATCAATCAAGGCGCAGGATTCGGATGATCCTTCTGGATCGCCTCAATCCCCGCCAGCACCTCATCCGACAGTTTCAGGTCGGCGCTGGCGATGTTGCTGTCCAGCTGCTCCAGGGTCGTGGCGCCAATGATGTTGCTGGTCACGAACGGTTGTTGGGTTACAAACGCCAATGCCATCTGCGCCGGGTCCAGGCCGTGCTCACGGGCCAGTGCCACATAACGGCTGCATGCAGCTTCCGACTGCGGGTTGAAGTAGCGGCTGAAGCGGCTATAGAGGCTCAGGCGGCCCTTGGCCGGGCGTGCGCCACCTTCGTACTTGCCGCTGAGCATGCCGAACGCCAGCGGTGAATACGCCAGCAAACCGCACTGTTCACGGATGGCGATTTCCGCCAGGCCCACTTCAAAGCTGCGGTTGAGCAGGTTGTAGGGGTTCTGGATCGACACCGCGCGGGTCCAGCCACGGGCTTCGGCCAGGGCCAGGAACTTCATGGTGCCCCACGGGGTTTCGTTGGACAGGCCGATGTGGCGGATCTTGCCGGCCTTGACCTGCTCATCCAGGGCTTCGAGGGTTTCTTCCAGCGGCGTCAGGTCTTCTTCGGCCTTGTGCTTGTAGCCCAGTTGGCCGAAAAAGTTGGTGCTGCGTTCCGGCCAGTGCAGCTGGTAGAGGTCGATCCAGTCGGTTTGCAGGCGCTTGAGGCTCGCGTCCAGGGCTTCGGCGATGTGCTTGCGGTTGTGCTTGAGGCTGCCATCGCGGATGTAGTCGATGGTGTTGCCGGGGCCGGCGATCTTGCTGGCGAGGATCCAGTCGGCACGGTCGCCGCGGCTTTTGAAGTAATTACCGATGTAGCGCTCGGTGGTGGCGTAGGTGTCGGCCTTGGGCGGCACCGGGTACATTTCCGCGGTGTCGAGGAAGTTGATCCCCGCGGCCTTGGCCCGTTCGATCTGTGCGAAGGCCTCTGCCTCGCTGTTCTGCTCGCCCCAGGTCATGGTGCCCAAGGCTATCGCGCTCACGTTCAGATCGGTTCGGCCCAGCTGTCGATAGTCCATCGGGTACTCCTTCGGGGAAAACAATCATAAAAGCAGGTTGAAATTTTTTTGGCAATCTGCATAATTGCCCACCTCTTTCTGCAGTGGAAGTGATGCGCCGCCTGCCGAAGAATCTTGCCGTTGAACGGACGCGCCGACCCGAGCCCCCGATAGCGTCTGTATCCGGCTGCCTTTGACTTGTCAAAGTACGCACTATTCAGTAAGATCCGCCGTCTAATTTACAGGGCGGCCCCTGAGGCTATTAAAGAATGACAACTTTTACTGCAAAACCAGAAACAGTTCAGCGCGACTGGTTTGTCGTCGACGCCGCTGGTCAGACCCTGGGTCGTCTGGCCACTGAAGTCGCCAGCCGTCTGCGTGGCAAGCACAAGCCTGAGTACACCCCTCACGTTGATACCGGTGACTACATTGTCATCATCAACGCCGAGCAGGTACGTGTTACCGGCAACAAAGCGCAAGACAAAATGTACTACCGTCACTCCGGTTTCCCAGGCGGTATCAAGTCTTCGAACTTCGAAGGCCTGATCTCCAAAAAGCCTGAAGCCCCGATTGAAATCGCGGTCAAAGGTATGCTGCCGAAGGGCCCACTGGGTCGCGACATGTATCGCAAGCTGAAAGTCTATGCGGGCGCTGCTCACCCTCATGCTGCTCAGCAGCCCCAAGAACTGAAGTTTTAACGGAATAGTTCATTATGTCGGCGACTCAAAATTACGGCACTGGCCGTCGCAAAACCGCTACCGCTCGCGTTTTCCTGCGTCCGGGTACTGGTAACATCTCGATCAACAACCGCACTCTGGAAAATTTCTTCGGTCGCGAAACTGCCCGCATGGTAGTTCGTCAGCCGCTGGAATTGACCGAGACCGTTGAAAAGTTCGACATCTACGTCACCGTTATCGGTGGCGGTGTAAGTGGTCAAGCTGGCGCAATCCGCCACGGTATCACTCGCGCTCTGATGCAGTACGACGAAACCCTGCGTGGCGCTCTGCGCAAAGCTGGCTTCGTGACTCGCGATGCTCGTGAAGTTGAACGTAAGAAAGTTGGTCTGCGTAAAGCGCGTAAGCGTCCGCAGTACTCGAAGCGTTAATTCGCTTTTACGTTCCAGAAAACGCCCAGCCTCCTCACGGAGCTGGGCGTTTTTTATTGCCTGCTATTTATGTAAAAAAATCTGTGTGACAACTTGCCACATCCGTAGAGCCCCTATACTCAAAGGCTTGGAGCCAGTGCCGGGGGTAATTACCTTGTCAGACGTGGGGCTTTTCATTACCATTCGGCAAAATTTTTATAAGTTCAGATTTAACACTTAGTAGACGCCTGATTTAACAGGCCACAAAGCTGATGGGAGAGGACTGAATGAGCAATGACGGCGTGAATGCAGGCCGGCGTCGCTTCTTGGTAGCAGCCACATCCGTGGTGGGTGCTGCAGGAGCGGTGGGGGCTGCGGTCCCGTTCGTGGGGTCATGGTTTCCCAGTGCCAAGGCGAAAGCCGCAGGTGCACCGGTGAAGGTGAATGTCAGCAAGATCGATCCAGGCCAGCAAATGATTGCTGAATGGCGCGGTCAGCCAGTGTTCATCGTTCGTCGTACCGAGGAAATCTTGGGAAATCTGAAGAAGATCGAGGGCCAGCTGTCCGACCCCGACTCGAAGAATTCCGACCAACCCGCTTACGTCGATAAGGAAATTCGCTCGATCAAGCCGGAAATTCTGCTGCTGATCGGTATCTGCACCCACTTGGGTTGCTCTCCCACCTTCCGCCCGGAAGTGGCGCCCGCGGACCTGGGCAAGGACTGGGTCGGGGGCTATTTCTGCCCGTGCCACGGTTCTCACTACGACCTCGCTGGCCGCGTCTACAAGTCACAACCTGCACCACTGAACCTGCCAGTTCCGCCACATCACTACGAGACTGACAGTGTCATTGTCATTGGCGTCGACGAGGGGGAGAAAGCCTGATGAGCAAGTTCATGGATTGGGTGGATGCGCGCTTCCCCGCGACCAAGATGTGGGAAGACCACCTCAGCAAGTACTACGCACCGAAGAACTTCAACTTCTTCTATTTCTTTGGCTCCCTGGCACTTCTGGTACTGGTCAATCAGATCGTTACCGGTGTCTGGCTGACGATGAGCTACACCCCGTCGGCCGAAGAAGCCTTCGCCTCCGTCGAATACATCATGCGCGACGTCGAGTACGGCTCGATCCTGCGTCTGCTGCACTCCACCGGCGCCTCGGCGTTCTTCATCGTCGTCTACATGCACATGTTCCGTGGCCTGCTCTACGGCTCGTACCAGAAGCCCCGCGAGCTGGTATGGGTGTTCGGCATGCTGATCTACCTGGCGCTGATGGCCGAGGCCTTCATGGGCTACCTGCTGCCGTGGGGCCAGATGTCCTATTGGGGCGCCCAGGTGATCATCTCGCTGTTCGGTGCGATCCCGGTCATCGGCAACGACCTGACCCAGTGGATTCGCGGTGACTACCTGATCTCCGGGATCACCCTGAACCGCTTCTTCGCCTTGCACGTGGTGGCCTTGCCGATCGTGATCCTGGGCCTGGTAGTGCTGCACATCCTGGCGTTGCACGAAGTGGGTTCGAACAACCCCGACGGCGTGGATATCAAGAAGCACAAGGACGAAAACGGCGTACCGCTGGACGGCATTCCGTTCCACCCGTACTACACCGTGAAAGATATCGTCGGTGTGGTGGTGTTCCTGTTCATCTTCTGCTCGATCGTGTTCTTTTTCCCGGAGATGGGCGGTTATTTCCTCGAGAAACCGAACTTCGAACAGGCGAACGCCTTCAAGACCCCGGAACACATTGCCCCGGTCTGGTACTTCACTCCGTTCTACGCGATCTTGCGGGCGATTCCCGACAAACTCATGGGCGTTATCGCCATGGGTGCAGCGATTGCGGTGCTGTTCGTGCTGCCGTGGCTCGACCGTAGCCCGGTCAAGTCCATGCGCTACAAGGGCTGGCTGAGCAAGATCTGGCTGTGGGTGTTCTGCATTGCGTTCGTGATCCTGGGTGTACTGGGCGTATTGGCGCCGACCCCGGAGCGTACGTTGCTGTCGCAGGTCTGCACCTTCCTGTACTTCGCCTACTTCATTCTGATGCCGTTCTATACCCGGCTCGAGAAGACCAAACCGGTACCGGAAAGGGTGACTGGCTGATGAAAAAATTATTCGTTGCATTCATTCTTGCGGCCCTGCCGCTGCTGTCTTTCGCCGCTGAACACGGCCCAGAGCTGGAAAAAGTCGACATCGACGTCTCGGACAAAGCCGCAATGCAGGACGGGCTGCGTACGTTCACCAACTACTGCATGGGCTGCCACAGCGCCAAGTTCCAGCGTTACGAGCGAGTGGCCGACGACCTGGGCATTCCCCATGACGTGATGCTGAGCCACTCGGTGTTCACCGGGGCGAAGATCGGCGACCACATGACCATCGGCATGCAACCGGCCGACGCCAAGACCTGGTTCGGGGCTGCACCGCCCGACCTGACCCTGGTGGCCCGTGTGCGTGGCACCGATTGGCTCTATGGCTACCTGAAATCCTTCTATGAAGACCCGACGCGTCCCTACGGCGTGAACAACAAAGTGTTCCCGAACGTCGGTATGCCTAACGTTCTGGTCGGCCTGCAAGGTCGCCAAGTGGTAGGATGCAAGCAAGTACAAATCGTCGAAGACGGCAAGAAGCAGTATGATCCGCTCACCGGTACGCCTTTGACTCATGAAGCGTGCGATCAGCTGACCATAGTGCCGAAGACCGGCACGCTGAACGAAGAGCAGTTCGACGAGAAGGTCAAGAATCTGGTGACCTTCCTGGCCTACTCGGCCAACCCAGTGAAGCTGCAGCATCAGCGCATTGGTACCTATGTGTTGCTGTACCTGGCCTTCTTCTTCGTGTTCGCCTATCTGCTGAAACGCGAATACTGGAAGGATGTGCATTGATCCAACCGTAAGTAATTGCTGTTAATCTTGCGCGCCCAGCGGCATCTCTGAAGGTAAGTCTGGTTTATCCAGGCATCACGGAGATGCTCACTGGGCGCGCTCGTTTTTGAGCTTCCGATAATTTCAACAAGCGAGGAGGACCGCCATGGGCGTGACCAATCGGTTGGCCTGTTACTCCGACCCCGCCGACCACTATTCCCACCGAGTACGCATCGTGCTCGCAGAGAAGGGTGTCAGCGCAGAGATCATCAGTGTGGAGGTGGGACGTCACCCGCCGAAACTGATCGAAGTGAACCCTTACGGCAGCTTGCCCACCCTGGTCGATCGTGACCTGGCGTTGTGGGAGTCAACCGTGGTGATGGAATACCTGGATGAGCGTTATCCCCATCCACCGTTGCTGCCGGTGTATCCGGTGGCGCGTGCCAACAGCCGCCTGCTGATCCATCGGATCCAGCGTGACTGGTGTGGCCTGGTGGACCTGATTCTGGATTCACGCAGCAAGGAAGCGGCCCGGGTTCAGGCGCGCAAGGAATTGCGCGAGAGCCTGACCGGTGTTTCGCCGTTGTTTGCCGACAAACCTTTTTTCCTCAGCGAGGAACAAAGTCTGGTGGATTGCTGCCTATTACCCATACTCTGGCGCTTGCCGATTTTGGGCATAGAACTGCCGCGGCCTGCCAAGCCGCTGCTTGACTACATGGAGCGCCAGTTTGCGCGTGAGGCTTTCCAGGCGAGTCTGTCTGGTGTCGAACGCGATATGCGCTAAGGCTTAAGGAGCCGTTGATGAACTCCAGTCGACCTTACCTGGTCCGCGCGCTCTATGAGTGGATAGTGGACAACGATTGCACCCCGCACATGCTGGTCAATTCCGAGTTTCCCGCGGTTCAGGTACCGCAAGGTTTTGCCAGTGACGGACAAATCGTCCTGAACGTTTCACCCAGTGCCGTGCGACACCTGCACATGGACAATGAAGCGGTCAGCTTTGAAGGGCGTTTCGGCGGTGTGCCGCATACGCTGTTCGTGCCCATCGGTGCCATCCTCGGGATCTACGCCCGGGAAAATGGCCAGGGCATGGTGTTTGATCTGGAGTCTTCCCTTGAGGATGACGAAGCGATCGAGCTCGAAGGCGAAGATGATGTGCCGCCGCCGGATTCCGAGCCGCCGCGTCCAAGCGGTCGGCCGAGTCTGAAAGTGGTGAAGTAACAAGGCGCGGGCCCTCGGGCCAGCGTTGAAAATGCCTCGGTGATGCCGGGGCATTTTTTTGCCTGGCGAAAACCCCGGCCGTTATAGATGAAAGTCATGACAGGACGGTGATCGTACAACCGCCATGGGCTATCATGCGTGCTTCAGATCGCCGAGATAGATGATTCATCATGGAAAACTCCAGCGCCGCCCCTCGTCTTCCCCGCAAGCGCCGCAGCCTTGCCCAGGAATTGGTCACGGTGTTGTCCGAGCAGATCCGCGACGGCCAACTCAAACGTGGCGACAAACTGCCCACCGAGTCGGCGATCATGGACGCCCATGGGGTCAGCCGCACCGTGGTGCGTGAAGCCATCTCGCGATTGCAGGCCGCCGGGCAGGTAGAAACCCGCCATGGCATCGGCACTTTTGTGCTGGATACGCCAAGCCCCAGCGGTTTCCGGATTGATCCGGCCACTGTTGTCACCCTGCGTGATGTGCTGGCCATCCTTGAACTGCGGATCAGCCTGGAAGTGGAGTCTGCCGGGCTTGCTGCCCAGCGCCGTAGCGACGAGCAATTGGCCGGCATGCGTGCTGCCCTCGATGCGCTGAACGAAAGTGCGGCCCACGCCGGTGATGCGGTGGCGTCGGACTTCCAGTTCCACCTGCAGATTGCCCTGTCCACCGGCAACCGCTACTTCACCGACATCATGACCCACCTGGGCACCAGCATCATTCCGCGCACGCGGCTGAACTCGGCACGCCTGGCCCATGATGACCAGCAGCACTACATGAGCCGCCTGAGCCGCGAACACGAAGAGATCTATGAGGCGATCGCGCGCCAGGATTCGGATGCGGCGCGGGCGGCCATGCGGTTGCACCTGACCAACAGCCGTGAGCGGCTGCGCCATGCCCATGAAGAGGCGGAAGCGCAGCGCGGTTGATTCCAGGCTGGACGTAAGCGTGTGGCTTGAAAGCTCATTGTGGCGAGGGAGCTTGCTCCCGTTGGGCCGCGCAGCGGCCCCAAAATCCATTGCCCCGAGTTCTGTCTGAAAGAACCCCGTGTTCTTGCCGGGGCTGCTTCGCAGCCCAACGGGAGCAAGCTCCCTCGCCACAGGTTAATGCGCGAGGCTTAACTCACGTCTTTCAGGCCGGCTGATTCGGCTTGTAGTCCTTGAGCAGCAGATACGTGCTCCAACCCCACCAGTCATTGGTCCACTGCTTGTCGTTCAGGTTGTTGACGTCCTTGCGTCGCAGCACCTTGTCGCCTTCAGCCTTGAACAGCGGTGAGAAGTTGTTCGCCGGGTTCTGCGCGGCGTTCAGGTCCGGCACATACAGCGGTGCCTTGAAGTTGGCCGGGGAGGGCGCCATGCCGCTGATAAACGTTTCGAAGATCTCATCGGCCGAGGCCTGCACGGCGCGTTTGACCATGGCGCGGTTGGCCGCATCGTTGCTGTCGAAATAGCGTTTATCACCGTAGGCATGCCACTGCTCGCCCAGGGCGTTGCGCACATTGAGCCCGAACTTGCTGTCTTCATCGTGCATGAAGCGGCTGATCAGCGAGCCCAGTTCACCCGGTGTCACCACCGCCGCCAGTTGCTTGCGCGGTACCCGCAGGTGCCCGGCGGAAAATAGATCGGTCAAAAAGTGATCAGCAAAGCTGTTCATGGCATAGGCCAGTTCCAGCGCCTGGTCGGTGCCGGTCTGATGCGCCACGACGGCTTGTTGCAAGGCTGCCGTATGCCCCGCCAGATAGGCCGCCAAAGCCCATTCGCCAAAGTGGTCGGCATTGTCTGCCGCCAGTTTCAGGTAGCGCCCCAGTGGAATCAGCGCCGAGACGGCACTGCCGCCGCCGGTGATGCGGTTCCATTCCTCGGACAAGGTGTCACCCAGCGCGTCATAGGCTTCATGGGGTTGCTTGCCATCCTTGATCGCCTGGTTGACCGCATTGATCTCCTTTTGCATCACCGCGAGGATCTTGCCCGCTTCTTCCCGTGATGCTGGCAATACCGCCAGCGAGTTGAATGCATCGGTAAAGCGCTGCACACGATCAGCGGGCGATGTGCCTTCGTTGATGGGGCGCCCGGGGATGCCATAGAAATCACCGCCCAGGGCGATGATCTGGCCGTAGCTCAGCGCCAGGCCATTGGGCAGGTGCAATTCGACCTGCCGGGCGGGAATCGGCGGGGCGTCCTTGACGAAACGCAACAGGGTGTCGTCGCCGATGGCGGTGTGTTCGCCGCCTTCAAAACGCAGGGTTGGCGGGGTTTTCACAGGTGTGGCGAGTTCAAGATCTGACATGTTAGCTCCTTGCTATGTCGTAGGAATCTTCCGTAATAACTGTACGTATATACAGTTATCCAGAGCATAGAGGAAAAACTTCCTACGTCAAGAAAGCAGCAATCGAGAAGGGCGGCGATGAATTGCAGTTGACGAATATTTTTATAGTTGTACGATGACGTACGACATCAAGATAACCATCCGTAATCTCACAACAGAAAGTCTTCGCCCAGGGTGTTCGAATAATGAATCCACAAGAACTGAAGTCCATCCTCTCTCACGGTCTGCTGTCTTTCCCGGTGACCGATTTCAATGCCCAGGGTGATTTCCACCAGGCGGGCTACATCAAGCGTCTGGAATGGCTGGCCCCTTACGGCGCTACTGCCTTGTTCGCCGCTGGCGGCACCGGTGAGTTTTTCTCCCTGGCGGCCAGCGAATATTCGCAAGTGGTGAAAACCGCCGTTGATACCTGCGCCACCAGCGTGCCGATTCTTGCCGGTGTCGGCGGTGCCACCCGCCAGGCCATCGAGTACGCCCAGGAAGCCGAGCGTCTGGGCGCCAAAGGCCTGTTGCTGCTGCCGCACTACCTGACCGAAGCCAGCCAGGACGGGGTTGCCGCCCACGTTGAAGCGGTGTGCAAGTCGGTCAAGATCGGTGTAGTGGTCTACAACCGCAACGTCTGCCGCCTGACCGCGCCGCTGCTGGAACGCCTGGCCGAGCGCTGCCCGAACCTGATCGGTTACAAGGACGGCCTGGGTGACATTGAATTGATGGTGTCGATCCGTCGTCGCCTCGGTGACCGTTTCAGCTACCTGGGCGGCTTGCCGACTGCAGAGGTTTACGCCGCTGCCTACAAGGCCCTGGGCGTGCCGGTGTACTCCTCGGCGGTGTTCAACTTCATTCCAAAAACCGCGATGGATTTCTACCACGCCATTGCCCGGGAAGATCACGCCACCGTCGGCAAGATCATCGACGACTTCTTCCTGCCGTACCTCGACATCCGTAACCGCAAGGCCGGTTACGCGGTGAGCATCGTCAAGGCCGGGGCGAAAATCGTCGGTTACGACGCAGGCCCCGTGCGTACGCCGCTGACCGATCTGCTGCCGGAAGAATACGAAGCCCTGGCCGCGTTGATCGACAAGCAAGGCGCGCAATAACCCATCACCAAGGCCGCTGAGTAATCAGCGGCTTTTTGCGTCAGGAGAGAATTCGTGTCCCAAGCCAAGCGTTTCGAAAACTACATCGGTGGCCAGTGGGTTGCCGGCGCCGACTACTCGGCCAACATCAATCCGTCGGAGTTGTCTGATGTCATTGGCGAATACGCCAAGGCTGACCTCGCCCAGGTCCACGCGGCCATCGACGCTGCGCGCGCTGCTTTTCCGGCGTGGTCCACTTCCGGGATCCAGGCGCGTCATGATTCGCTGGATAAAGTCGGCACCGAAATCCTCGCCCGTCGCGAAGAACTCGGCACCCTGCTGGCCCGGGAAGAGGGCAAGACCCTGCCGGAAGCCATCGGCGAAGTGACCCGCGCCGGTAACATCTTCAAATTCTTCGCCGGTGAATGCCTGCGCCTGTCCGGCGACTACCTGCCGTCGGTGCGTCCGGGCGTCAACGTTGAAGTGACCCGTGAGGCGTTGGGCGTGGTTGGCCTGATCACGCCGTGGAACTTCCCGATTGCCATCCCGGCCTGGAAGATCGCCCCGGCCCTGGCCTACGGCAACTGCGTGGTGCTCAAACCGGCTGAACTGGTACCGGGCTGCGCCTGGGCCCTGGCCGAAATCATCTCCCGCGCCGGCTTCCCTGCCGGTGTGTTCAACCTGGTGATGGGCAGCGGCCGTGTGGTCGGCGATGCCATGGTCAACAGCCCGAAAGTCGACGGCATCAGCTTCACCGGCTCGGTGGGCGTGGGTCGTCAGATCGCCGTCAGCTGCGTGTCGCGCCAGGCCAAGGTGCAGTTGGAAATGGGCGGCAAGAACCCGCAGATCATTCTCGACGACGCCGACCTCAAGCAAGCCGTCGAGCTGTCGGTGCAGAGCGCGTTTTACTCCACCGGCCAACGTTGCACCGCGTCCAGCCGCTTTATCGTCACCGCCGGGATTCACGACCAGTTCGTCGCGGCCATGGCCGAGCGGATGAAGTCGATCAAGGTCGGCCACGCCCTGAAAACCGGCACCGACATCGGCCCGGTGGTTTCCCAGGCCCAGCTGGACCAGGACTTGAAGTACATCGACATCGGCCAGAGCGAAGGCGCCCGGCTGGTCAGCGGCGGTGAGCTGGTGACCTGCGACACCGAAGGCTACTTCCTCGCGCCGACGCTGTTTGCCGACAGCGAAGCCGCGATGCGCATCAGCCGTGAAGAGATCTTCGGGCCGGTGGCCAACGTGGTGCGCGTGGCGGATTACGAGGCGGCGCTGGCGATGGCCAACGACACCGAGTTCGGCCTCTCGGCCGGTATCGCCACCACCTCGCTGAAATACGCCAACCACTTCAAGCGTCATTCCCAGGCCGGGATGGTGATGGTCAATCTGCCGACTGCCGGTGTGGATTACCACGTTCCATTCGGCGGCCGTAAGGGTTCATCCTACGGTTCGCGTGAGCAGGGTCGCTATGCGCAAGAGTTCTACACCGTGGTGAAAACCAGCTACATCGGTTCGTAACGGCTGCACCCTGTGGCGGGTCCGTGCCCGCCACAGGCTTACAATTTGATTACCCGCAAAAAAAATAATTAGTGGGAGTACATCTTCATGCAAGCGACCAAGCCGACCCATGTCCGCTATTTGATCCTGCTCATGCTGTTCCTGGTGACCACGATCAACTACGCCGACCGGGCCACCATCGCCATTGCCGGCTCCAGCCTGCAAAAAGACCTCGGCATCGACGCGGTCACCCTTGGCTATATCTTCTCCGCATTCGGTTGGGCCTACGTGGCCGGGCAAATTCCCGGCGGCTGGCTGCTGGACCGCTTCGGTTCGAAAAAAGTCTACGCCCTGAGTATCTTCACCTGGTCACTGTTCACCGTGCTGCAAGGCTATGTCGGTGAGTTCGGTGTTTCCACGGCCATCGTTGCGCTGTTCATGTTGCGCTTCCTGGTGGGCCTGGCTGAAGCGCCATCCTTCCCCGGAAATGCGCGCATCGTGGCGGCATGGTTTCCTACGGCTGAGCGGGGTACGGCCTCGGCGATCTTCAACTCGGCGCAGTACTTTGCGACTGTGTTGTTCGCGCCGTTGATGGGCTGGATCGTCTACACCTTCGGCTGGCAGCACGTGTTTATCGTGATGGGCGGCATCGGCATTCTGTTCTCGTTGATCTGGCTGAAACTTATCCACAGCCCGCGCCAACACCCGATGATCAACGACGCCGAACTGCAGCACATCGCCCAGAACGGCGGCATGGTCGATATGGATCAGGACAAGGGCAAAGGCAAGAAAGTCGACGGGCCGAAGTGGGATTACATTCGTCAATTGCTGACCAATCGCATGATGCTCGGCGTGTATCTGGGCCAGTACTGCATCAACGGCATCACCTACTTCTTCCTGACCTGGTTCCCGGTGTACCTGGTCCAGGAGCGCGGCATGACGATCCTCAAGGCCGGCTTTATTGCTTCCCTGCCTGCGGTCTGTGGTTTTATCGGTGGCGTGTTGGGCGGGATCATTTCCGACTATCTGCTGCGCAAAGGCCATTCGCTGACGTTCGCCCGCAAGGCGCCGATCATTGGTGGATTGCTGATTTCCTGCAGTATCGTGGCCTGCAACTACGTAGACATCGAATGGATGGTGGTGGGCTTCATGGCCCTGGCCTTCTTCGGTAAAGGCGTTGGCGCACTGGGTTGGGCGGTAGTCTCCGACACCTCGCCAAAGCAAATCGCCGGTTTGAGCGGTGGTCTGTTCAACATGTTCGGCAACATCGCGTCGATCACCACCCCGATTGTGATCGGCTACATCATCAGCACCACCGGCTCGTTCAAGTGGGCCCTGGTGTTCGTTGGCGCCAACGCGCTGGTCGCTGTGTTCAGTTACGTGGTGATCGTTGGCCCGATCAAGCGTGTAGTGCTCAAGGAGCCGCCGGCCAAAGGCCCCGAGCTGACTAAACTTTCCCAAGCGCATTCCTGAAGGGGCCCGCGTCATGCAGTTGATTGAACATGCCGATTCGCCACGCTCCATCCGTTTGCACGCGCTGGATAACGTGGTGATTGTGGTCAACGACCAGGGCGTACCGGCGGGGACCGAGTTTCCCGACGGCCTGGTGACGGTGGATTTCATTCCCCAAAGCCACAAGGTGACGCTGGAAGACATCCCCGAAGGCGGCCGCATCATTCGCTACGGCCAGACCATCGGTTATGCCCTGCGCCCGATTCCGCGAGGCAGTTGGGTGCAGGAAGATCAACTGCGCATGCCCACGGCGCCGCCGCTGGACAGCTTGCCGCTGTCCACCGAAGTGCCCGAGGCCCAAGCGCCCCTGGAAGGTTTTACCTTCGAGGGTTATCGCAATGCCGACGGCACCGTGGGCACACGCAATATCCTCGGGATTACCACCACGGTGCAGTGCGTCACGGGCGTGCTGGACCATGCGGTGAAGCGCATCAAGGACGAGTTGCTGCCCAAGTACCCGAACGTCGATGACGTGGTGGCGCTGACCCACAGCTACGGCTGCGGCGTGGCGATCACGGCCACCGACGCCTACATCCCGATCCGCACCGTGCGTAACCTGGCGCGCAATCCGAACCTGGGCGGTGAAGCCCTGGTGATCAGCCTGGGTTGCGAGAAGTTGCAGGCCGGGCAGGTGATGCATGAAAACGACAGCTCGGTAGACCTGAGCGAGCCATGGCTGTATCGGTTGCAGGACTCCAGCCACGGCTTTACCGAAATGATCGAACAGATCATGGAACTGGCCGAAACCCGCCTGAAGAAACTCGACCTGCGCCGGCGGGAAACCGTACCGGCGTCGGAGTTGATCCTCGGCATGCAGTGCGGCGGCAGTGATGCGTTCTCGGGGATTACCGCCAACCCGGCGCTGGGCTATGCCTCGGATTTGCTGCTGCGGGCGGGCGCGACGGTAATGTTTTCCGAAGTGACCGAAGTCCGCGATGCGATCTACCTGCTCACTTCCCGTGCCGAGAACCAGGACGTGGCCCGGGAACTGGTGCGGGAAATGGACTGGTACGACCGCTACCTGGCCAAGGGCGAGGCAGATCGCAGCGCCAACACTACGCCGGGGAACAAGAAGGGTGGGTTGTCGAATATTGTCGAGAAGTCGTTGGGTTCCATCGTCAAGTCGGGCAGTAGTGCGATCAATGGCGTGCTTGGCCCGGGCGAGCGGTTCAATCGCAAGGGCCTGATCTTTTGCGCCACGCCGGCGAGTGATTTTGTGTGCGGCACGTTGCAGTTGGCGGCGGGGATGAATTTGCATGTGTTCACCACCGGGCGTGGCACGCCCTATGGGCTGGCGATGGCGCCGGTGGTGAAGGTTTCGACGCGCACCGAGCTGGCGCAGCGTTGGCCTGACCTGATTGATATCGATGCCGGGCGGATCGCCACTGGGCGGGCAACGATCGAGGAGTTGGGTTGGGAGTTGTTCCACTTCTACCTGGATGTGGCCAGCGGCAAGAAGCAGACATGGGCGGAGCAGCACAAGCTGCATAACGACATTACGTTGTTCAATCCCGCGCCGATTACTTAAGACCGAGTCGCCTGCTTCGCGAGCAAGCCCGCTCCCACATTTGACTGCATTCCAAAGGTAGAACTCGGTCAAATGTGGGAGCGGGCTTGCTCGCGAAAGCGGTAGTCCAGACGAAGCTGGCCATGCTGGCTTATCATTAGCCACCTACCGACGCCCACCCAAGGTTCTCCCCGGCATGCTGGCAATCTTCCTACAAACCCTGAACATCACCGCGCCGGTGTTTGCCATGCTGTTCCTGGGCGTCCTGCTCAAGCGCATCAACTGGATCAACGACAACTTTATCCACATCGCTTCGGCCCTGGTGTTCAACGTCACCATGCCGGCGTTGCTGTTCCTCGGGATTCTCCACGCCGACCTGCATTCAGCCCTCAAGCCCGGCCTGCTGATCTACTTCGCCGTCGCCACGCTGGTGAGCTTCGCCCTGGCCTGGGGCTGGGCGATCTTTCGATGCCCGCGGGAAGATCGCGGCATCTACGCCCAAGGCGCGTTTCGCGGTAACAACGGGGTGATCGGCCTGGCCCTGGCCGCCAGTATGTACGGCGACTACGGGATTTCCCTTGGCGCGGTGCTCGCGGCGCTGGTGATCCTGTTCTACAACACCCTGTCGACCATTGTGCTGGCGGTGTACAGCCCGGTGATCAAGTCTGACCCGTGGAGCATTTTCAAAAGCGTGCTGGCCAACCCGTTGATCATCAGCGTGATCGCGGCGGCGCCCTTCGCGTACTTCCAGATTGGCTTGCCTGGCTGGCTGGAATCCTCCGGGCAGTACCTGGCGGACATGACGTTGCCATTGGCGTTGATCTGTATCGGTGGCACGTTGTCGTTGGCGGCACTGCGTAAAAGCGGCGACATGGCCCTGAGTGCCAGCCTGATGAAGATGGTCTGGCTGCCGGTGATCGCGACCCTGGGGGCGTGGCTGCTGGGGTTTCGCGGGCCGGAGTTGGGGATTCTGTTCCTGTACTTCGGCGCGCCCACGGCGGCGGCCAGTTTTGTCATGGCGCGGGCGGCGGAGGGCAATCATGAGCTGGCGGCCGCGATTATCGTGATCACCACCCTGATGGCGGCGGTGACCACGAATATCGGGATTTTCGTGTTGCAGGCGGGTGGCTGGATCTAGGCGTCTTTCTGGTAGCTGTCGATCACTTCCTGCGCGGCGCGGAAGGCGTCAATCGCCGCCGGCACACCGGCATACACCGCACAATGCAGCAGCGCCTCGCGAATCTCCTCCACGGTGCAACCGTTGTTCAGCGCGCCGCGCACGTGGCCCTTGAGTTCCTGCGGGCACTTGAGGGCGGTCAACGCGGCGAGGGTGATCAGGCTGCGGGTTTTCAGCGGCAACCCTTCGCGATTCCACACGCTGCCCCAGGCATGCTCGTTGACGAAATCCTGCAGCGGCTGGCTGAACTCCGTGGCATTGCCCAGCGCCCGATCGACAAACACATCACCCATCACCTGGCGGCGCATTTCAACGCCGGGCTTTTTCTGTTCGGTCATTGCGATTCCCTCTTGTGTTGGCGGCGCCAGGCTTGCAGCGAGGTGAACAACAGGAAAGCCACCAGCGCTGGCAGGACGTAATACAGCATCAGTTGTTCAAGCTTGTTGGCCAGCGGCATGCCGAAGGTGAACGACACCACGTGCAGCCCGTACACCAGGTACAGGCCCAGGAATACCAGGCCTTCGGCCCGGGTGACGCGGTAGCCCGAATAAAACACCGGCAGGCACAGGGCGACCACGCCGAGCATTACCGGCAGGTCGAAATCCAGGGCATTGGGCGACACCGACAACGGCGAGGGCGCCACCAGGGCGGTAAAGCCCAGCACCCCAAGCAGGTTGAACAGGTTGCTGCCGATCACGTTGCCCACGGCAATTTCCCGCTGTCCGCGCAGGGCGGCGATCAGTGAGGTGGCCAGGCAGGGCAGGGAAGTGCCGACGCCAATCAGCGTCAGGCCGATGATGCGTTCCGACAGGCCCAGGTCAGAGGCCACGTCCACCGCCGCGCCCAGCAGCAGGTGCCCGGCCAGTACGAGGATCAACAGTCCACCGAGCATCAGCAGCACGCTGCTCAGCCACGGCGCCTGCACCACAGTGTCCCGGGTGCGCGGGCGGCGGGAGTGGCGGGTCTGGTAGAGCAGCACGCCGAGGTAGGCCACCAGGGCCACCAGCAGTAACAGGCCATCGATCTGCGTGAGTTCTTCATTGGCGGCTAGCACAAACACCAGCAGGCTGGCGATGATCATCATCGGGATATCCAGGCGTACCAGTTGCCGGGAGACCCGCAGCGGAATGATCAGGGCTGCCAGGCCAAGGGTCACGAGGGTGTTGAAGATGCTGCTGCCGATCACACTGCCCACGGCGATGTCGGTGTTGTCCGCCAGGGTCGCTTGCAAGCTGATCGCCATCTGCGGCGCGCTGCTGCCGAAGGCGACGATGCTCAGGCCGATGATCAGCGGGCGCACCTTGAGGCTGGCGGCCAGGCGCACGGCGGCGCGCACTAATACTTCTGCGCCGAAGATCAACAGCAGCAGGCCGCTGATCAGTTCGATCAGGCTAAAGGGCGAGAGGGCGGTTAATGCGGAAATGGCCTGGGCTCCGTCGGTCAGTTGCTGAGGGCTTGCACGCGAACGCGCGCGGTGCCGCTGCCGATCATACCGATCTGTTCGGCGGCCTTGCGTGAAAGGTCGATCAGGCGCCCACGGGTATGCGGGCCGCGATCATTGATGCGGACAACGACGCTTTTGTTGTTGTCGAGATTGGTGACCTTCACCTGCGTGCCGAAGGGCAGGCGACGATGGGCGGCGGTCAGGGCATTCTGGTTGAACGGTTCACCGCTGGCAGTGCGGTTGCCGTGGTGTTTGGCGCCGTAGTAGGAAGCGGAGCCGGTTTCGTCATAGCCGTTGGGGTCGATGAGGCCGCTGGCGCAGCCGGCGAGCAGAGAGAACAGGGCCAACAGGCCGAGTAGACGCTTCATTTTCAAGGTTTCCCCCTTACAGATGTGGGAGCGGGCTTGGGTGGGAGCGGGCTTGCTCGCGAATGCAGTGTGTCAGGCAACGAATAGGC
>NZ_JBYSWF010000099.1:0-17233 GCF_058780865.1 Pseudomonas sp. GP01-A4 | reverse complement strand
CCGACAGGCGGGGCAGAGCGCTTTGGTTACTTTGCCGCTTTTGCAAAGTGACTCGCTGTAAGAGCGAAACCATAAGCCGCCGTTACCCAAATAACGGATATGTACCCAGCCAGGTCAAACCGACAAATACCGACTGATAGTCGCCTCATCCACCCGATCCCGAGTTTCCTCAATCACAAACCTCCCCTTCTCAATCACCAAAAACCGATCAGCAATTTCCAAAGTAAACGACAACACCTGCTCAGAAACAACAATCGTCAAATCCCGCAAATTGCGAATCTCCTTAAGCGTACGAGCAATGTCCTTGATGATCGAAGGCTGAATCCCCTCAGTCGGCTCATCGAGCAACAACACCTTGGGATTCGTCGCCAACGCCCGGGCAATCGCCAACTGCTGTTGCTGCCCCCCAGACAAATTCCCACCCTTGCGCGAACGCATGTCATACAGCACCGGAAACAGCGCATACAAATCCTCAGGCACTCTGCCCCGGGCCGCCGCCGGCAACCCAGTCTGAATATTCTCCAACACACTCATGCTGGGAAAAATCATCCGCCCCTGCGGCACATAGGCAATCCCCCGCTCCACCCGCTCATGGGTTTCAAGCGCAGACACATCATGCCCATCCACACTCACCTGCCCCTGCCACTGCGGCAAAATACCCATCAGGCTCTTGAACAACGTGGTCTTGCCCATCCCGTTGCGCCCCATCACCGCGACGATCTCACGCTTCGCCACATCCAGCTCCAGGTCGTGAAGAATCTGGCTCTGCCCGTACCCACACGACAGTTTGTCGATCTTGAACATGCCCGACTCCTCAGTGGCCCAAATACACTTCAATGACTTTCGGATTGCTCTGCACCGACTCCATGCTGCCCTCGGCCAGCACCTTGCCCTGATGCAACACCGTGACCTTGTGGGCAATGCTCTTGACGAACTCCATGTCATGCTCGATCACCAACACCGAGCGCCCCTGGCTGATGCGCTTGAGCAACTCGGCCGTTTGCGCCCGCTCGTTGACGCTCATCCCGGCCACCGGCTCGTCGAGCATCAGCAATTCAGGGTCTTGCATCAGCAGCATGCCAATCTCCAGCCACTGCTTTTGCCCGTGAGACAGCAGGTCCGCCTGCTGCTGCAACAAGTCGCCGAGGAAGATTTCCCGCGCCACCTCCTCGACCCGCGCAATCACCTGGGCATTACGCTTGAAAAACAGCGCGCCCCACACCTTGCGCCCGGCCGGATACGACATCTCGAGGTTTTCAAACACCGTGAGGTTTTCGTAGATCGATGGGTTCTGGAACTTGCGCCCTACCCCGGCGCGCACGATGTTGTATTCGCGCATTTTGGTCAGTTCCTGGCCGTCGAACTGGATGCTGCCACTGGTGGCGCGGGTCTTGCCGCAGATCAAATCCAGCACCGTGGTTTTGCCGGCGCCGTTGGGCCCGATCACCACCCGCACTTCATTGCGGTCGATATACAGGTTGAGGTTGTCGACAGCCTTGAAGCCATCGAATGACACGGTGAGGCCTTCGATAGCCAACACCGGTTTCTTCATTTCAAAACCAACGGCGGTCATGGCTGTGTCTCCAGGATCTTGGCTTCAGCCTTGGGCTTGATCTTCGCCGGTTCGGCCTTGATCACCGGCTTGCGCCGCAACACTCGGGCCAGGGCCTGGCGACCATGGCTGTCCCACAACCCCGCCAGGCCGTTGGGGAAGTACATGACCACGGCGATAAACAACCCGCCCATCAGGTACAGCCAAAGCTCAGGGAAGGATTCGGAAAAGTAGGTCTTGCCATAGTTCACCAGCAACGCGCCATACACCGCGCCCAGCAGTGACATGCGCCCGCCCACCGCGGCAAAGATCACCATCTCGATGGACGGCACGATGCCCACGAACGACGGCGACATAAAGCCCACCTGCAAGGCAAACATCGCCCCGCCAATCGCCGAGAACGCCGCCGCCACGCAGAACACGAAAATCTTGAAACTGGCCACGTCATACCCGGAAAACCGTACCCGCTCTTCCTTGTCACGCATGGCCATCAACAGCCGGCCCAGCTTCGAGGCGAGGATGAAACGGCCAATGAAGATGCAGCCGAACAACAGCCCGGCGTTGATGAAATACAGGATCATCTTCGCGCCGTCACCGCGCAGGTCCCAGCCCAGCAGGGTCTTGAGGTCAGTAATGCCATTGACACCACCGGTAAGGCCTTGCTGGCCGACGATCAGCACCGTGAGGATCAGCGCAATCGCCTGGGTGACGATGGAGAAATACACATCGCCCACCCGCCGCTTGAACAGCGCCATGCCAATGATGAACGCCAGCAGCACCGGCACCGCAATCACCGCGAACAAGGTAAACGTGAAGCTGTGGAACGGCTGCCACAGCCACGGCAGTTCGGTGATCTGGTTCCAGTCCATGAAGTCCGGGATGCCCGGGGTGGACTGGATCTTGGTGCTGATCGGGTCCGAGGCCTCAAGCTTCAGGAACATCGCCATGCAGTAGCCGCCGACGCCGAAAAACACCCCCTGCCCGAGGCTGAGAATCCCGCCATAACCCCAGCACAACACCAGGCCCACCGCGACGAACGCGTAGGTCAGGTACTTGCCGACCATGTTCAGCCGGAAGGCGTCCAGGGTCAGCGGGAACACCACGAGGATCAACAGCGCCAACAGCACGATGCCGATCAGGTTTTGCTGGCCGCCCAGCAGTTTGTCTAGAGCCTTCATCGGTTCGCCTCTACTTGCGCACTTTGATGGAGAACAACCCTTGCGGGCGCAGCATCAGGATCAGGATCACCGACGACAGCGTCAGCACCTTGGCCATCGAGCCACTGAGGAAAAACTCCGACAGCGATTGGGTCTGGGCAATCACGAACGCCGAGGCAATGGTGCCGAACAGGCTTTGCGCACCGCCGAACACCACCACCAGGAAGGTGTCGACGATGTACTGCGAACCGGCAGTCGGCCCGGTGGAGCCGATGGTGGTGAACGCCGCACCGGCCACGCCCGCCACGCCGCAGCCGAGGGCGAAGGTCATGCGGTCGACCTTGCGCGTGTTGATGCCCACCGCCCGGCTCATCAAGCGGTTCTGCACGGTGGCGCGCACCTGCAAGCCCCAGCGCGAACGGTAGAGCATGACGAAGATCGCCCCGGTCAGCAGCACGGTCAGGCCCATCATGAACAGGCCGTTGCGCGGGATCTCGATGGCGTCGCTGAGGTTCACCGAACCCATCAGCCAGGCCGGCGGTTCGGCACTCACTTCACGGGCGCCGAACACCGAGCGGAAGGTTTGCTGCATCACCAGGGACAAACCCCAGGTGGCGAGCAAAGTGTCCAGGGGCCGCTTGTACAAGCGGCTGATCATCGCCCATTCCACCAGCCAGCCCACGGCGCCGGCGACGAGGAATGAGAGGGCAATGGCAACGAAAAAGTAGTACGGCTGAAAGCCTGGCGCGAAATGCGCGGTAAGGCTGGAACAGACGTAGGTGGTGTAGGCGCCAATGGTCAGGAACTCACCGTGGGCCATGTTGATCACGCCCATCTGGCCGAAGATGATTGCCAGTCCCAATGCCATCAGCAACAGCACGCAGAACACGGACAAGCCGTTGAACCCCTGCATCGCCGCGATGGCTCCAAATTCCGATAGCCATTCCATGATGATGGTCTCCTGAGCGGGAGGTTGAAATGCAATCTGCTTCTGCTTTATGTGGGAGCTGGCTTGTGTGGGAGCGGGCTTGCTCGCGAATACGGTGTGTCAGTACCGGATGCACTCACTGATTCACCGCTTTCGCGAGCAAGCCCGCTCCCACACAAAACCAGTTCCCACATTCAGATCAGCGCCAGACCCGAGGTTATTGATAGCCTTTCGGAAACGGATTCGGCTCGATCAGATCCGACTCGTAGATCACCTTGAACTGCCCGTTTGGCTGCACTTCACCAATGCGCGACTTGCTCCACAGGTGATGGTTTTCGTGGATCTTCACATAGCCTTCCGGCGCGTTTTTCAGCTCGATGCCAGGCGATGCGGCGACGACTTTATCCACGTCGAAACTGCCGGCTTTCTCAACCGCCGCTTTCCACAACCATGGGCCGAGGTAGGCCGCCTGGGTCACATCACCGATCACTGCATCCTTGCCGTACTTGGCCTTGAACGCTTCCACGAAGGCTTTGTTGTTCGGGTTGTCGAGGCTCTGGAAGTACTTCATCGAGGCATAGAAGCCAGCCATGTTTTCGCCGCCGATGCCCAGCAGTTCGTCTTCGGTCACCGACAGGGTCAACAGGGTTTGCTTGGACGCGTTCACGCCCGCTGCGTTGAGCTGTTTGTAGAAGGCCACGTTGGAGCCGCCCACCACGGCCGCAAACACCACGTCAGGCTTTTTCAGCTTGACCTTGTTGATCAGCGAACCGAACTGGGTGTTGCCCAGCGGGTAGTAGTCTTCGCCGACCACGGTGCCGTGCAGGACGTTTTCAATGTGCTTGCGCGCGATCTTCATCGAGGTGCGCGGCCAGATGTAGTCCGAGCCCACCAGGTAGAAGGTTTTGGCGCCCTTGGTCTTGGCGATCCAGTCGAGGCTGGCGAGGATTTGCTGGGTCGCTTCCTGGCCGGTGTAGATCACGTTTTTCGACTGTTCCAGGCCTTCGTAGAAGGTCGGGTAGTAGAGCAGGCCGTTTTCTTTCTCGAAGATCGGCAATACGGCTTTGCGTGAAGCGGAGGTCCAGCAGCCGAACACTGCAGCCACCTTGTCGTTCACCAGCAGTTTCTTGGCCTTTTCGGCGAAGGTCGGCCAGTCGGACGCGCCGTCTTCCTGGATCACCTTGATCTGCCGCCCGAGGATCCCGCCCGAGGCGTTGATCTGCTCGATGGCCAGGCGTTCGGCCTGGATCGAACCGGTTTCGGAAATCGCCATGGTGCCGGTGGCCGAGTGCAACTGGCCGACGGTGACTTCGGTAGGCGTCACCGCCAGGCCTTCGTTGTCGGCCATGACGCCATGGCTGAACAGACTCGCCGCCAGCAGTGATAAGGCCAACAACGGTTTGGAGCGGATCAATCGTGATTCCATGGGGCGACTCCTCTGCAATGAGGGGTTCAGCATGGCGGCAGGTGGCCACGGCGGGTATACGCAGCCTGACGTAACGGGGTACGTCATTTGACGTATGCCGTTGCGCACCATTTTCGAGCAGGATCCCGCCCGCCTTGGGAAAGGAAACCCCTGTGGCGAGGGAGCTTGCTCCCGTTGGGCTGCGCAGCGGCCCCAAAACCGGCGACCCGGTTCTGCCTGGAAAAATGAAGTGGTCTTGCTGGGCCTGCTTCGCAGTCCAACGGGAGCAAGCTCCCTCGCCACGAAGAGCGCACCCCGCAGGACTGGGGCACGAATATTGCTGCCATCTCCCCATCCTTGCAGGAGTTCCCCACCGTGCACCCCCTCCCCGGCACCCAGCGCATCGTCAAGATCCGCCGCGACTACAACTCCTGGGTCGCCGACGAGACCATGGAAGACTACGCCCTGCGCTACACCCCGAAGTCCTTCCGCAAATGGTCGGAACTGCGCATCGCCAACACCGCCTTGGGCGCGGTGTCGTTCCTGGCGCTGGAGGCCATCGGCGGCGTATTGGCCTTGAGCTACGGCTTTACCAACACCTTCTGGGCGATCCTCGCCATCAGCCTGGTGATCTTCCTGACCGGCCTGCCCATCAGCTACTACGCCGCCCGCTATGGCGTGGACATGGACCTGCTGACCCGCGGCGCGGGCTTCGGTTACATCGGCTCCACCATCACCTCGCTGATCTACGCCAGTTTCACCTTCCTGTTCTTCGCCCTGGAAGCGGCGATCATGGCCCTTGCCCTGGAGTTGTATTTCCATATCCCGCTGGCCATCGCCTATGTCATCTGTTCACTGCTGGTGATCCCGCTGGTGGCCTACGGCGTAACGCTGATCAGCCGCCTGCAATTGTGGACGCAACCGCTGTGGCTGGTGCTGCTGGTGCTGCCCTATGGCTTCGTGTTGTGGAAGAACCCCGAGGCCTTCAGCGACTGGACCAGCTTTGTCGGCCGCAGCAGCGACGGTGGCGACTTCAATCTGCTGTCGTTCTGCGCCGCCTGCACCGTGGCGCTGTCGCTGGTCACGCAGATCGGCGAACAGGTGGACTATCTGCGCTTCCTTCCGGAAAAAACCAGCGCCAACCGCAAGCGCTGGTGGGCCGCGCTGTTATGCGCCGGGCCCGGCTGGATCGTGCCGGGGGCGTTGAAAATGTTCGCCGGGGCGTTCCTGGCGTTCCTCGCCCTGCAACATGAAATCCCCATGGAGCGCGCCGCCGAGCCAACCCAGATGTACCTCGTCGCGTTCGGCTATGTGTTCTCCTCTCCCGAATGGGCGCTGGGGGCGATGGTGCTGTTCGTGTTCATCTCGCAGATGAAGATCAACCTGACCAACGCCTACGCCGGCTCCCTGGCCTGGTCGAACTTCTTTGCCCGCGTGACCCACAGCCACCCCGGCCGCGTGGTGTGGCTGGTGTTCAACGTCGCCATTGCGCTGATGCTGATGGAGCTCGGCGTGTTCGATGTGATCGAGCAGGTGCTGGGGCTCTACGCGAATATCGCGATTGCCTGGATCGGCACGCTGGTAGCGGACCTGGTAATCAACAAGCCCCTGGGCCTGTCGCCCAAACACATCGAATTCAAGCGTGCGCACCTCTACGACATCAACCCGGTGGGCGTCGGCTCGATGCTGATTGCCTCGCTGCTGTCGATTCTCGCCCACTTCGGCCTGTTCGGCGCCCTGGCCCAGGCCGCGCCACCGTTTGTCGCGCTGGGCACCGCGTTAATCATGGCGCCGCTATTGGCGTGGCTGACCAAGGGCCGCTACTACATTGCGCGCAGCAGCGAGGCGCAATTGATTCACCCGCAACCCGGCACCGGCCTGGTGATCTGCGGGCTGTGCAGCAACCCGTTCGAGACCGCCGACATGGCGTTCTGCCCGGCCTACAGCACGCCGATCTGCTCGCTCTGTTGCTCACTGGATGCGCGTTGCGGCGACCGTTGCAAACCCCACGCGCGCCTGGCCAGCCAGTTCGAAGGGGTGTTGCGCTGGTTGTTGCCGACCACGCTGGTACCGCGCCTGCATACCCGGCTGGCGCATTACCTCGGATTGTTGATGGCGCTGGTGCTGATGCTCGCCGGGGCCCTGGCGCTGATCTACATGCAGGCGGCCCAGGGTTTGCCCCATTCGCAAACCTTGTACCAGGCGTTTTTCAAGGCGTTCCTCACGCTCTCGGTGCTGGCCGCCGTACTCGCCTGGTGGGTAGTACTCACCCGTGAAAGCCGGCGGGTGGCCCAGGAAGAATCCGACCGGCAAACCTCGCTGCTGATGCAGGAGATCGCCGCCCACAGCCTCACCGACCAGGCCCTGCAACAGGCCAAGGAAGCCTCGGAAGCAGCGAACGCGGCCAAGAGTCGCTACGTCACCGGGCTGTCCCACGAGCTGCGCACGCCGCTCAACAGCATCCTTGGCTTCACCCAGATCCTGCAGCGCGACAGTGCCATGCCCGAACAGCATCAGGACGCCCTGGCGACCATCCTGCGCAGCGGCTCGCACCTGCTGTCGCTGATCGACGGCCTGCTGGACGTGGCCAAGATCGAGGCCGGCAAGCTGCGCCTGGAGCTCACCGAAATCCCCTTCCCGGAACTGATCCACGACCTGGAGCAGATGTTCACCCCCCAGGCCGAAGACAAGGGCCTGCGCTTTCGCCTGGACTGCGTGGGCAAGATCCCCGCCGTAGTGCGCGGCGATGAAAAACGCGTGCGGCAGATCCTGATCAACCTGCTGGGCAACGCGATCAACTTTACCGACAGCGGCGAGGTGCGCCTGCGGGTCAGCTACATGCGCGAGACCGCCAACTTCGAGATCATCGACACCGGCATCGGGATTGACCCCGAACAGATCGAGCGGATTTTCCAGCCGTTCGAACGCGGCGACCTGATGCGCCAGGACAAGGGCGTGGGTCTGGGCCTGACCATCACACGCATGCTGACCTCGCTGATGGGCGGCGAATTGCGGGTGGTCAGCGAGCTGGACAAGGGCACCTGCTTCCAGGTACGGCTGTTCCTGTCCCAGGTCCGCGTGCCTCAAGCCGTGGTGCACGTGGAGCACGACATCATCGGCTACCACGGCGAACGACGGCGCATCCTGGTGGTGGATGACCACGTGGACCATCGCAAGGTGCTCAGCGGCATGCTCACGCCCCTGGGCTTCGAGGTGTCCCAGGCCAGCAATGGCCAGGAGGCGATCCGCCAGGTGGCGCTGCTGTCGCCGGACCTGATCCTGATGGACCTGTCGATGCCGACCATGGACGGCTGGGCCACCAGCCGGATGATCCGGCGTAATGCGCTGTCTGCCGCGCCGATTATCATCATCTCCGCCAACGCCTTCACTGACGACCGCGAACGCAGCATCGCCGGCGCCTGCAACGACTACCTGGCCAAGCCGGTGCGTACCCCTGAACTGCTCGGACGCCTGCAACTGCACCTGGACTTGCAATGGCTGCGCCGTCGCACACCGCTCGCCGCGCCGGTCGCGACCCAAGGCGCGCTACCCAGCGCAGAAGAACTCGCGGTGCTCGCCGAACTGAGCGCCATTGGCTATGTGCGTGGTTTGCATGAAAAGCTCGACGTCATCGTGCTGGACAGCCCAGGTACCGCACCGTTCATCAACAAGCTCCGGGCCTTGCTGAAAAGCTTTCGCCTGGAAGAACTCAACCGCATCCTGAAGGAGGCCGAAGATGAATGCCTTGACCCACAGCGCTGAGCCCGGCGTGGTGCTGATTGTCGACGACACCCCGGACAACCTGGCCATGCTCTCCGACGCCCTGGACGACGCTGGCTACATGGTGCTGGTGGCGCTGGACGGCCTCAGCGCGCTGAACCGCGTGCAACGCCGGCGCCCGGATTTGATCCTGCTGGACGCGGTGATGCCCGGCCTGGACGGCTTTGAAACCTGCCGCCGGCTCAAGGCACAACCGGCCAGCGCGGATATTCCGGTGGTGTTCATGACCGGGCTGACCGACAGCAAGCATGTGGTGCAGGGGTTCGAGGTGGGCGGCAGCGATTACGTGACCAAGCCGATCCAGACCGATGAAGTGCTGGCGCGGGTGGCGGCGCATTTGCGTACGTCGCGGATTTTGCTGTCGGCGCGGGCGGCGACACAGCCGAGCGTGATCACCCTGGAGGATGAGCCGGCGCACAAGCTATTGTCGGCGCGGTTTCAACTGACGGAGCGGGAGGTGGAAGTGCTGCGTTGGGTGGCGTGTGGCAAGACCAATCGGGATATTGGCGACATTCTTGGGTTGAGTCCGAGGACGGTGAACAAGCATCTGGAGCATGTGTATGTGAAGTTGGGAGTGGAGACGCGCACGGCGGCGACTTCGGTGGCGATGGCGGCGATGAGTCCAACCCGGATCCCACAGATGGCCACGGTCTAAAATGTGGGAGCGGGCTTGCTCGCGAATGCGGTGTGTCAGTCACCAAATTTTTTACTGATACACCGCATTCGCGAGCAAGCCCGCTCCCACATTTGATCTGTGTCGTTACTGGTATTACCTACCCACCGAAGATCTGCGAAGGCCGGCGCAATGTCGGGTCAAACGGATTGATCTTCGGCCCGATCGCCGCCGCCTCGCGCTTCAACAACTCCACCACCGTCGGCAACCGCCCCGGCCCCAGCCGGTCGCTGATGGTCGCCACACTCAACGCCGCCACCGCATGCCCATTGCGATCCAGGATCGGCACCGCCAACCCGGCCATGCCTTCCAGCACCCCGGTATTGCGCGCCGCATACCCCAACCGCCGCACACTCTCCACCTCCGAACGCAAAAACACCTCGTCGTACAGGTGAAAATCCTTGAGCCGCGGCAAGTTGTAGCGGATCACCGTCTCGCGCTCTTCCTCCGGCAAAAACGCCAAAATCGCCAGGCTGCCCTGCCCCACGCCCAGCGCAACGCGGCCGCCGATATCACCGGTAAAGGTACGGATCGGATACGGCCCCTCACTGCGGTCCAGGCAGATCGCATCAAACCCGCTGCGCGCCAGCAGGAACAATGAATCCCCCAAGGATGCACTGAGGCGCAACATGCTCGGCCGCACCAGGTCCCGCAGGTTGCCGGTGTTGCCCGCATTCGCCGCCAGTGCGAAGAACTCCAGGCTCAGCCGATAGCGCTTGCTGCGCGCATCCTGCTCCACCATGCCCTCGTCCATCAGGCTGCGCAGCAGTCGGTGGGTGGTGGGTTGCGACAGCCCCACCTGCTGCGCCAGTTGCGTCACCCGTTCACCACCGTCCGGCGCCGCGCCGAGGATGCGCAGTAATGCAAACAACCGGGAGACGCCACCGGCGCCGACTTCCTTGACACTTTCATTCCGCTCAGTGGAATCCATAAGCCGATATCTCACACTAAATTCTGGTCAGTGAATGAAACTGAAAAAAGTACTCTATCCAGTGAAATTCCATCTTCCGCCATCCTAGTCTTTCGCCCTAATCTGCGTCCACAGGGGCGAAATGAACAACTAACGGCAGCCGACTCAAGATCGAGCGCCAACGCACCCGCAACACCCTTTTCGCATCTGCCCAAAACAAAAAAGCGCGTTTCGACGCGACTCAAAAAGGTGGAACGCAGACATGGCTTTTCTCCAACTCAACGCCTTGAGCAAACGCTACGGCGCCGTCGACGCGGTGGTCGCCACTGATCTTGCGGTGGAAAAAGGCGAATTCGTGTCTCTGCTCGGCCCCTCGGGCTGCGGCAAGACCACCACCTTGCAAATGATCGCCGGCTTCGTCGACGTCACCGGTGGCCAGATCGTCCTCGACGGTCGCGACATCACCCATGCCAAACCCGCCAGCCGCGGCCTCGGCGTGGTGTTCCAGAGCTACGCGCTGTTCCCCCACATGAGCGTGCGCGACAACGTCGCCTTCGGCCTGAAGATGCGCAAGGTGCCTGCCACGGAGATCGCAAGCAGAGTCAAGACCGTGCTGGAACTGGTGCGCCTGGCGCCCCACGCCGAGCGCTACCCGAGGGAACTGTCCGGCGGCCAGCGCCAGCGCGTGGCTCTGGCCCGCGCCCTGGTGATCGAGCCGCCAGTGTTGCTGCTGGACGAGCCCCTCTCCAACCTCGACGCCAACCTGCGCGAAGAGATGCAGTTCGAGATCCGTCGCATCCAGTGTGAAGTCGGGATCACCACCCTGATGGTCACCCACGACCAGGCCGAGGCGCTGTCCATCAGCGACCGGGTAGTAGTGATGCAGGCCGGGCGCGTGACGCAGATCGACGCGCCGTACAAACTCTATGAACACCCGCGCACACGCTTTATCTCGGATTTTGTCGGCAAGGCCAACCTGCTGGCGGGCGACTTCGATCAACTCGGCGCGCCGCAAGTGCGCTTCGAGCCCGGCAACGGCGAACTGACCCTGAGCCTGCGCCCGGAAAAGATCGACCTGGTGGCGGCCGGCAACGGCCGGCTGCAAGGTAGGATCCTCGACAGCTACTTCTTCGGCAGCCAATGGCTGTACCGCATCAAGACCCAGATCGGCGAGCTGACCGTGGTCCGCCGCAATGACGGCAGCGCGCCATTGGCTTGCGGCGCTGCAGTGGGCCTGGACTGGGAGTCGAACCTGTTGCGGGTGCTGGCCGCGGATGAGGTGCGCGCATGAGCCGTGGCTACCTGTTGTCGTTGCCGGCGCTGGTGTTGTTTTTCGGGCTGCTGATCCTGCCCCTGGGCCTGACACTGGTGCTGTCGTTCAACGTGTTCGACTATCAGGTAGGGGTGAAGGCCGATGAGTGGACCTTCGCCCACTACCTGTCGCTGTTCAGCGATTCGTACTTCTACGAGATCTTCTGGCGCACCTTCTGGATCAGTGCCCTGGTGACCTTGCTGTGTGTGGTGATCGGCGTGCCCGAGGCCTACATCCTCAGCCGCATGGGCACGCCATGGCGCTCGATCTTCCTGATCCTGATCCTCACCCCGCTGCTGATTTCGGTGGTGGTGCGGGCCTTCGGCTGGAGCCTGCTGCTGGGTGCCGATGGCCTGGTGAACCAGGTGATCCAGGCCCTGGGCGGCAAGCCGGTGAAGCTGCTGTACACCTCGTTCGCCGTGATCATCGCACTGGTGCACGTGATGCTGCCGTTCATGATCATCCCGGTGTGGACCTCCCTGCAGAAGCTCGACCCGTCGGCGGAGCAGGCGGCGCTGTCCCTGGGTGCCAGCCAGGCCACGGTGATGCGCAAGATCGTGTTGCCGCAGGTGATGCCCGGCGTGCTGTCCGGCACCCTGATCGTGTTCGGCCTGGCTGCCAGCTCCTTCGCGATCCCCGGCCTGCTGGGCGGACGCCGCCTGAAGATGGTCGCCACGGTGGTCTACGACCAATACCTCTCGGAACTCAACTGGCCCATGGGCGCGACCATCGCGGTGGTGCTGCTGTTGGTCAACTTGCTGATCATGCTGAGCTGGAACCGCATAGTCGAAGGCCGCTACAAAAAGTCCCTGGGAGTATAAGACGATGTCCAGAAACGGTCCTTTGGCCCTGGGCTTTCACGGCCTGGTGGTGCTGTTCATGATGGCGCCGCTGGTGGTGGTGTGCCTGGTGGCCTTCACCCCGGAAAACACCTTGAGCCTGCCCACTTCGGGCTTCTCCCTGCGCTGGTTTCATGCGGTGTTCGAGCGCGCGGACTTTATCCAGGCGTTCTACAACAGCCTGGTCCTGGCGTTCGTTGCCGCCACCCTGGCGACGTTGATCGCGGTACCGGCGGCGCTGGCAATCAGTCGCTACCAGTTCCCCGGCCGTAACTTCTTCAGTGCGCTGTTCCTCTCGCCGATCATCATCCCGCACCTGGTGCTGGGGGTGGCGATGCTGCGGCTGTTCGCAATGATGGGCGTCAACGGCAGCTTCACCTGGTTGATGCTGGCCCACGTGGTGATCATCACGCCTTACGTATTGCGCCTGGTATTGGCGGCCGCCATCGGCATTGACCGCAGCGCCGAGCAGGCTGCCGAATCCCTCGGCGCCAGCCGCTTCACTCTGTTTCGCCAGATCACCTTGCCGATGATTCTGCCCGGCGTGGCCGGCGGCTGGTTGCTGGCGTTCATCAACAGTTTCGATGAAGTGACCCTGTCGATCTTTGTCAGCTCGCCGGCCACCCAGACCTTGCCGGTGCGCATGTACGTGTACGCCACCGAATCCATCGACCCGATGATGGCGGCCGTGTCGGCGCTGGTGATCGGGTTGACGGCGGCGGCAATGATTCTGCTGGACCGGGTCTACGGCCTGGATCGCGTGTTGGTAGGGAAACATTGATGGCACTGTTCAAACGACTGGCGGAAACCGAGCGGCCCAGCCTGGCGTTCACCCTCGATGGACAGCCTGCCACGGGCCTGCTTGGGGACACCTTGCTGACTGCCGTACTGACCTGCGCCGAGCACCTGCGGGGCAGTGATTTCAGCGCCGAACGCCGCGCCGGTTTCTGCTTGATGGGGGCCTGCCAGGATTGCTGGGTACGCCTGGAAGATGGTCGGCGAGTGCGCGCCTGTTCGACCTTGCTGGAAGACGGCCAGGCGATTCGCCGTGACCCGGGGCGTCAGGCATGAAGAGCGTGGTGATAGTGGGCGCAGGCCCGGCGGGCATTACCGCAGCCCGGACCTTGCTGGACCATGGCGTGACCCCGGTGTTGGTGGACGAGAGCCTGCGCGGTGGCGGCCAGATCTATCGGCGCCAGCCGGCGAACTTCCAGCGCTCGGCCAAGCAGCTGTATGGGTTTGAAGCGGGCAAGGCGACAGCGCTGCATCGCACCATGGATGAGCTGGCCACCCGGATCGACTACCGGCCGGAAACCCTGGTGTGGAATGCGGAAAATGGCCGCCTGGACATGCTCAACAACGGCCACGCCGAAAGCATCGAATACACGCAGATCATCGTCGCCACGGGCGCCACCGACCGCATCCTGCCCGTGCCGGGCTGGACGCTGCCCGGTGTGTACAGCCTGGGCGCGGCGCAAATCGCGCTGAAGTATCAAGGCTGCGCCATCGGTGAGCGCGTCGCGTTTTGCGGCAGCGGGCCGTTGCTGTACCTGGTGGCGTATCAGTACGCCAAGGCCGGGGCCAGGGTGGTGGCGGTGCTCGACAGCGCGCCGTTCAGCGCCCAGTGCCGCGCCTTGCCGGCATTGCTCGGCCAGCCGGCGACCCTGGCCAAGGGTTTGTACTACCGCGCCTGGCTCACGGCCCACGGCATCCCGGTGCATCAAGGGGCAACGTTGTCGCACATCAACGGCGAGCAACGAGTGACGGGCATCCACTGGGACCAGCAGGAAATCGCCTGTGATGCCGTGGCCTTCGCCCATGCCCTGCGCAGCGAGACTCAACTGGCGGATTTACTCGGCTGTGAATTTGCCTGGAATGCATTGAACCGCGCCTGGTTGCCCCAGCGAGATGCGGCCGGGCGTAGCAGTGTCGCGGGGGTGTATCTGGCTGGCGACGGTGCAGGAATCATGGGCGCCGATGCGGCGCAAATGGCCGGCGAGCGAGCGGCATTGGCCTTGCTCGAAGACAGCGGTGTTGCCATCGACCACCGTCGCGGGCCCGTGCTGGAACAACAACTGGCAGGTATCCAGCGCTTTCGCCACGGCCTGGAAACCGCCTTCCCCTTCCCGGAAAACTGGGCCGCTGAAGCTCCGGACGAACTGATCCTGTGCCGCTGTGAAGAAGTCAGCGTCGGCGAAGTACGCGCGGTGGTGGACGAAGGCCACTGGGAAGTGAACCGGGTCAAGGCCCATTGCCGGGTTGGCATGGGCCGCTGCCAGGGCCGGATGTGCGGGCTGGCGGCGGCGGAAATCGTTGCCCAGCGCAGTGGCCGCGAGATTGAAAACGTTGGCCGCCTGCGTGGCCAGGCACCGATCAAACCCTTGCCGTTTGGCGTGGAGGTGCAGCCATGATCGGCAGTGAAGTGATCGTGTTGGGTGGCGGGATTGTCGGGGCCTCGGCGGCTTTGATGCTGGCGCAGAAAGGTCGCCGCGTGGTGCTGCTGGAGCGGGACTTTTGTGGCTCGCACTCCAGCGGTGTGAACTATGGCGGCGTGCGGCGCCAGGGGCGGCCATTGCACCAACTGCCGCTATCGCAACGTGCCCATGAGCTGTGGTCCGACTTGCCGGGGCTGATTGCCATCGACGGCGAATACGTGCGCTCCGGGCATTTGAAACTGGCCCGCAGTCATGACGATCTGGCGGCTCTGCAGGCTTACGCCGACGCTACACGCGGCTTTGGCCTGGGCCTGCAAATGCTTGACCACGCTCAACTGCGCGCCCGGTTCCCGTGGGTGGGTGATGTGGCAGTCGGCGCGTCGTTATGCCCCGAAGACGGCCACGCCAATCCGCGCCTGGTCTCCCCCGCCTTTGCCCGCGCAGCGCAACGCCACGGTGCTCGGGTGATGGAGCAAACCGAAGTCACCCATCTTGAACATGACGGCCAGCGGTTTCAGTTGCGCTGTGCCAATGGGCTGCAGCTGCAAGCCCCCTGGCTGCTGAACTGCGCCGGCGCCTGGGCCGGCACCGTGGCCGCGCACTTTGGCGAGCCGGTGCCGATGACCTCGGCGCACCCGGCGATGCTGGTGACCGAGCCGTTGCCGGTGGTGATGGACGTGAGCACCGGGGTGGAAGGCGGCGGGATTTATGCGCGGCAAGTCGCCCGGGGAAATTGCATCCTCGGTGGCGGGCGCGGCTTTGCCCTGGGCCCGCAACAAGCCCGCCCGGGCCAGGCGGCGGTGCTGGAGATTCTGCGCAATGCCGGCGAGTTGTACCCGTTCCTCAAGGGTGCCCAGGCGATCCGTACCTGGAGCGGCACCGAAGGTTATCTGCCCGACCACGAACCGGTGATCGGCGACAGCAGCACCCAACCCGGCCTGCTCCACGGTTTCGGCTTTGCCGGCGCCGGGTTCCAGCTCGGCCCTGCGGTCGGTGAAGCCCTGGCAGAGATCGTCTGCACGGGGGCCAGCCGGCAGCCCATCGAAGCATTTTCCATCCGTCGTTTCCAAGCCTGAGAGGAAGATTCATGCACATGATCAAACGTACTGCGCTGTCTTGCCTGTCCCTCGCCCTGTTGAGCACGGCGGCCCACGCCGCACCGACGCTGTACCTGGGCATGAACGGCGGCACCATGGAGCGGGTCTACGCCGACAAGGTGCTGCCCGCGTTCGAAAAGGCCAATAACGTCAAGGTGGTGATCGTGCCGGGCACCTCGTCGGACATCCTGGCCAAGGTGCAGGCCAACAAGGACAACCCGCAGATGCACGTGATGTTCCTCGACGACGGCATCATGTACCGCGCGATTTCCATGGGGTTGTGCGAGAAGCTCACGCCCAACCCGACCCTGGACCAGATTCCGGCCAAGGCCAAAATCAAGGAAGAAGCGGTTGCGGTGACGCTCGGGGTGACCGGGTTGGGTTACAACGCCAAAATGTTCAAGGAAAAGGGCTGGGCGCCGCCGACGTCGTGGATGGACCTGGCCGACCCGCGCTTCAAGGACAAGGTGGTGTTCCAGTCGTTGGCCTCGTCCACATTTGGGTTGCACGGGTTCCTCATGTTCAACCGGATTCAGGGGGGCAGCGAGACCAACGTGGAGCCGGGGTTCAAGGCCTGGCCGAAAACCGTCGGGCCCAACGTGCTGGAGTACATCGCCAGCTCGGCGAAGATTTCCGAGATGGTGCAGACGGATGAGGCGGCGATCTTTCCGCTGACGCCGACGCAGGTGACCACGCAGCAGTTGTTGGGTGTGCCGATGGAGTATGCGCAGCCGAAGGAAGGCGCGGTGGTGTTGAACGTGGCGGAGTGTGTGATTGCGCGGAATGACCAGCCGGAGTTGGCGCAAAAACTGGCGCAGTTCTTGTTGACCGCAGAGGCTCAGGCGCCGGCTTTGGAACTGGGGGATCAGATTCCTTCGAATCCTACGACGCCGACTACCGACAAAACCCGGGCGCGGGTGGAGGCGATGAACAGTTATTTGCAGACGGCGATTTCGATTGACTGGGACCAGGTGAACCAGGCACGGCCCGAGTGGAATGCGCGGTGGAGTCGGTCGATTGAGCGGTAGGCTTTGGGGGTGAATATCCGTTATTTGGGTGATGGCTTAAATTGGTTCCGCTCTTACAGCGGCTCACTTTTGAACAGCGCAAAAGTAAGCAAAACGCTCTTGCCCCACCACTCGGCA